>NZ_FYDY01000062.1:0-2199 GCF_900187435.1 Pseudomonas sp. Irchel s3b5 | reverse complement strand
GGTAAGCGCTCCATGAAGCCCACATTCCAAGCCGAAATCTGATACCCGATGCTGTACTCCCAATTTCTTTCCGGAGCCAGCCCGTCATGATGCGACCCGACGCCAAAGTCGAAAAAGTGTATCTCTACCCCAAGCCCGTCGACTTCCGAAAATCCATCGACGGTCTGGCCGCCCTGGTCGAGCTGGATATTAAAGTCGCCGTTTTCGACCCGGTGCTTTTCGTATTTCTGAATCGCCACCGTAACCGAGTGAAGATCCTTTATTGGGAGCGCAACGGCTTCTGTCTTTGGCTCAAGCGCCTGGAGTCTGAGCGGTTCAAAACGTCGCCTGACGCCACCGACGAAGCCATCGTCTTGAGTGTCCAAGAACTGAACTGGCTGCTCGACGGCTTTGATCTCTGGCGCAACCGTCCGCATCAGGTTCTGACTCCACGTTTCGTGGCTTAACCCGGTATAATCCGGGCATGACTTTCATGCCCGACGACCTTCCAGACGATCCTGTTTTGCTCAAGCAAATGTTGCTTGAGGCATTCAGTCGTCAAGAGGAAGTGGCTCAGTCCTACCAGACCCACATCGTCGATTTGAAAGAACAGATCAAGTTGCTGCGCGACCGTCTGTTCGGACGTAAATCCGAACAGACCGTTGAGCCCAACACGCCGCAACTGGCTCTTTTCAACGAGCCAGAAAGCGAACCGATATCTCTCATCGTCGATATCGAAGAAGAAGTCGTTGCACCGACCCCGCGCCGTGGCAAACGCAAACCATTGTCGGCTGACCTGCCGCGTATCGAAGTCATCCACGAACTGCCTGAACACGAACTGACCTGTGCCTGCGGTTGCCGCAAACACGCCATCGGCGAAGAAACCAGCGAGCAACTGGACATCGTGCCAATGCAGATCCGGGTGATCAAACACATCCGCAAGGTTTACGGTTGCCGTGGTTGTGAAACGGCTCCAGTCACCGCCGACAAACCCGCCCAACTCATCGAAAAGAGCATGGCCAGCCCGAGTGTGCTGGCGATGCTGTTGACCACCAAGTATGTCGATGGCTTGCCGCTGCATCGTTTTGAGACGGTATTGAGCCGACACGGTATCGATATCCCACGTCAGACGCTGGCACGTTGGGTTATCCAGTGCGGTGAGCACTTGCAGCCGCTGCTGAATTTGATGCGCGACCGCTTACTGGAAAGTCCAGTCATCCACTGTGATGAGACTCGCGTCCAGGTACTCAGAGAACCGGATCGAGATCCGACCAGCCAGTCCTGGATGTGGGTGCAGGCCAGCGGCCCGCCGGATCGAAAAGTCGTGCTGTTCGACTACACCTCCAGCCGTGCGCAGGAAGTGCCATTGCGCTTGCTGGAAAGTTATCGCGGCTACGTGATGACCGACGATTACGCAGGTTATAACGCGTTGGCGTTGCAACCGGGGGTGGAACGCCTGGCGTGCATGGCCCATGTCCGGCGCAAGTTCGTCGATGCGCAAAAGGTGCAGCCCAAGGGCAAGACGGGGCGTGCCGATATCGCGCTGACCTTGATTAACAAGTTGTATGGCGTCGAGCGCGAACTCAAGGACACCAGCGATGAACAGCGTTTTATTGGTCGTCAGGAAAAGAGCTTGCCGATCCTGGGTCAGTTGAAAAGTTGGCTGGAGAAAACGCAGCCACAGGTGACGCCACAAAGTGTGCTGGGCAAGGCCGTGAATTATCTGGCCAGCAACTGGAGCCGGCTGGAACGCTACGTGGAGGCTGGGTTTTTACCGATCGACAACAACCCGGCAGAGCGTGCAATAAAACCGTTTGTGATCGGGCGCAAGGCATGGCTGTTCAGCGATACGCCTAAAGGCGCTACCGCGAGTGCCCAGATCTACAGCTTGGTCGAGACCGCCAAGGTCAACGGCCAGGAACCCTATACGTGGCTGCGCCACGTACTGGAGCGACTGCCACATGCGCAGTCGGTGCCCGACTACGAAGCGCTACTGCCGTGGAACTGCTCACCGGAAATGCCAAGGTAAACCAGAACTCCATCCTGAAGTAGGTGGGGTTTATGGATCACGTACGCTAAATGCGTGGCTGCGCCACGCACTTGAACGGTTACCGCAAGCCGCCGCAGCAGAAGACTTCGAAGCCTTGCTGCCGTGGAACTGCACACCGCAAATACCAAGATAGCTATACACCCCACCTTTAAAATGTGGGGTTCATGGAT
>NZ_FYDY01000021.1:0-101167 GCF_900187435.1 Pseudomonas sp. Irchel s3b5 | reverse complement strand
TCGAGTTCGACGGCGCTGCTGCGATAGAGGCGGGTGAAGTCGAACGGCAAAATGCCGTCGAGCGTACCGTCGGTGAGGGTCAGCAGTTCTTCGCCGGTGACCATCGACACCGGGCATTTGTTGGTGGCGGTGTTATCGACGGTGTCGGCGCTGTCGCCGTTGGGGTTGGTGGCCTGTTTCGGGGCATCCTCGTGGTGTTCGTTTGGCTTGAGCGTGGTGTTGCGTTTGGCATTCCAGCGCAGTTGCATCCGGCCTTTTTTAAGGCCCGCCGCGACACCGCGGGCGGCGACGGTTTTGTAGCGATCGACATAGCCGAGGAACTGCTGGATAAGGCCGAAGATCGCTTTGACGAAACCCTGAACGGCGCTCACCAACCGGGCGCCGTAGCGCGCCAGGCGCATCGCCAGATAGGCCATCCCCGCCCCGGCCGCGGTGAAGGTGAGGACGACGCCGATCAACAAATCAATCAGCAGATCCACCACCACGACCGCCAGCGTCTCGGCGGCTTGCCCGGCCATCAGGCTCGGCGGCAGCATTTCCAGCCACAGACTGCTGGCGCGCAGCAGCAGGCACATCGCGGCTTCGTCGCTGGCCAGCAGTTGCAGCCTGGCCATCGTCGCCGGAAACTGTTGCGCCAGATCGGCCAGCTGACCCGCGCCACTGCCCAGGCGCTCGGCGAACTTGTGCGGATCCTGGAGGATTTCCGAGAGCTCACCGAGGCGGTCCCACACCCCGATAATCGCCGTCCAACCTCCGGCCAGCAGCCCATTACCGGCCGCGGCAACACCCGACTGCGACCATTGCGGCTTGAAACCCGCCCACTCATAGCGCAACCAGCCTTCCAGCGACTGGGTCAGTGCAGCGTAAGACTTGAACAGCTCACCGACTTGCTCCGGGGTGACCTGACGCTGGACATGCACCTTATAAAACTTGCCCGGCGTGCCGCTGAATTGCCCTCGCCCCTGTTCATCCAGGGTGATGACGGTCCGCTCGCCTCCCTCCTGCGCCACCACCTCGACCTGAATGTTCCCCAGCGGAATGTCGTACACCGACTCGAACTTGCTCTCGATCAGCAGCGGGCCACTTTGCGGGCACTGCGCCACCGTCGAGAAAAAATCTTCGTCACCGCTGCTGACCACCGTGCTGCTATCACCGAACTTGATCACCCGTTCCATGCCCATCAGCGAGGGCAGGTCCAGCGCGTGGCTGACCTTGTCGGTAGTGCGGTTCAGGAAGCGCCCGAGTTGTTCGCGGTACAGGTTCAGGGTCTGTGGGAAATGGTCGAGCTCTTGCTCGATGCGGGCGATCTGATCCATCAGCGCACCGCACAGCGGGAGAATTCAAGGAAAACCGGGGCAAGCATGAACACTCCCTCGCACAGAAAAATGAGTGCGAGGGACTTTGCGGAGGATCCGCGAGGAAAGAAGTCAGGAAAGGATGATGTTGCTGTAGGGCGATTCGCTAAAGGAGAAACGTGGCGTAGGGACCGCTCTCACATCAGGTCGATTTGTCAGACGAGTCCGTGAAACCTGTAGCGTTGCGGGAAGCCAATTCTTCCAGTTTGATCGGCGCCAATGGATGTCCGGCTTTCGCCGCGATGGTCCAGAACCGTGCCGCTTCAGCAGGATCCGGCGCCCTGCTCGGTGTTCCCGCCAGGCTGATCACGCCGATCTGATACGCCGCCTTGCCATCGCCCGCCAAGGCCGCCAGGCGCAACAAGCGCACGCCCTCCTCACGAGCACCGAGGCCAACGCCGCGAAACGTCAGGATGTGCCCATAGAAGCTCTGAGCGCCGACATCGCCCAGGTTGGCCATAAGTGCGAACTGGCCTTCAAGCCAACTCCAGCCGCGCGGTTGACGGACAAACCACGACCAGTGAAACAGCCGGCGAGCGAGCCAGTAACCGACTCGCGTCTTCAATTGCAGAAACACTCAGGCTTCTGCCGATTCCGGGTATTCGTATTCAAATACCCGCACCACTTCCGAGGCATGCCAGGATGCCGCGGCAACACCGTCGGACGGGCCGGAAAAACGCCCCAGGCGCTCAACACACTCGAAGAACCCGGTACGCGGTAAACGGCTTGCTCCCTGGCTGATCACCAGCGAACTGCGCAACGGCTGTTCGGCCCGGGCGTCGAGTGCAGCCAGATGCTCAAGGGCCGCCGTCAGGGTTTGCATGGCCGGGGTCGGCAACTGCAAACGTTCCAGCAACGCCCGATAAGTCAGAAGATGGCGCTGACGACGCGCCTGATCCAGTTCGCCCAGCAATCCATCCCAATGTTGACGACTGATGCGTACGCTCACGATTCATCCCTCCACCCAGGCACCGTCAACTCCCAGGCCAGGCTGCGGCGAATCGCTGCGTCGGGCAGGCGCTCGCCACTTTCGATCATGGCTAGGTAAGACGGGCTGATGCCTACCGTGCGGGCCAGCGCCTCGATGGCGATGCCCTTCCCTTCGCGCAAACTGCGTAATTGATCCAGCCCCGGAAGAACCTGATCGGGTGCTGCTGCTTGAAGCTTCGCGGCTTCAGGCGACGGTTGCTCCTTGATGCCTGCCGCTTTCAACAACGCCTGATATTGAGCCCATGGCAGAACCGCATACTCGGGCTCGCCTTCGCGTGTAATTATCTGAATATCCATGACTACCCCGTAGGACAACAACACTTAGCGAGTCGGCACTTTTCCCTAGAAGTGTAATCCTAACAGCGGCCAAGGTCGCGAGGGGCATCAATCTGTGGGCGAGACGGCATCGAATTCAGTTTTTTTTCGGGCCTTGAAGGTGCAGTTGTGCCGGGGTGTCAGGCAAACGCTCGACTACCGCAAGCTTCTCGGGCATCTGACGCTTGCGCCAGGCACGGAAGGCGTTGAGTTCATCGTCGA
The DNA here is from genome assembly GCF_900187435.1 of Pseudomonas sp. Irchel s3b5. Lineage (NCBI taxonomy): Bacteria > Pseudomonadati > Pseudomonadota > Gammaproteobacteria > Pseudomonadales > Pseudomonadaceae > Pseudomonas > Pseudomonas sp. Irchel s3b5. The sequence continues at coordinate 98,285 of NZ_FYDY01000021.1, read as the reverse complement.
GAACCTTCATCAGCCAGGCCAGCACGGCGATGTCATCGATCATGCCGAAGAGGGGAAGAAAATCCGGAATCGCATCCACCGGGCTGAGGAAATACATCAAGCCTGCGACGACCGAGACCAGTGCCTTTGGGCTTATGGCTCGATATTCACCTCGCCAATAAGCCAGGCAGAGTGCCTGCAACAGGCGCAGGTCGTCCTTGATTTTACCCAGGCGATTGCCTTCGCTAGCGCCTTTGCTGGCAACAGCGAACAACAAAGTCGGCAAACGCCCGCGTGCCAGCAAGCGCCCAGCCAGCGGCAGGAAACGAGCGAAACTCCAGGGTGTTTTCATCATTCCTCCCGTTGAAATGTTATCCACACAAATTGTGGATAACCTTGTGAACAGAGCTGATTTTCAGGGCTGGAAGCCCCGTTTCACAAGGGCTCGGCTCAGATCGGGCGTTTTTTGCCCATCCAAAAAATCCCATAATTTCATTGACTTGGCAGGCCGACGCGGCTACCCCCACCGTCTACATTGGCTATGACTGCCGCCTGGAGCATCTGTTCGCTTTTGTTTACCCGTACCGAACGCCAGATGCAACAACGCCCCGCATAAGCGAGGCGTTGTTCTTGAAGCAGTCGCTGATTACTTGGCAGCGGCGTCTTCTTTTGCCGGATCCTTGATCGCCAGCAGTTCCAGGTCGAATACCAGCACCGAGTTGGCTGGAATCGCCGGGCTTGGGCTTTGCGCGCCGTATGCCAGGTCAGCAGGAATGTACAGTTTGTACTTCTCGCCAACGTGCATCAGTTGCAGGCCTTCTACCCAACCCGGAATCACACCGCTGACTGGCAGATCGATCGGGCTGCCGCGCTCGACGGAGCTGTCGAATACGGTGCCATTGGTCAGCTTGCCGGTGTAGTGAACGGTCACTACGTCAGTCGGCTTAGGCTGAGCGCCGTCGGCTTTCTTGACGACTTCATACTGCAGACCCGATGCAGTAGTGGTCACGCCGGTTTTCTTGCCATTTTCTTCGAGGAATTTCTTGCCGGCGGCTGCCGACTCTTCGCTCATTTTGGCCATACGCTCTTCAGCACGCTTTTGCAGCGCGGCGAACGCTTCAACCAGTTCATCATCTTTGAGCTTCTGCTCTTTCTTGCCGACGGCATCTTCGATGCCCTGGGCGACAGCTTTGGAATCCAGGTCATCCATGCCTTCCTGAGCCAGGCTCTTGCCCATGTTCAGGCCAATGCCATAGGAAGCTTTTTGCGCCGGAGTTTTCAGCTCTACGCTGGTCTGCGAGTCACAACCCGCGAGTACCAGGCTAACCAGGGCTACCGCCGCCGCCAACCGATGCTGTTTCATGCTATTTCCTTGTTCATGCGCCTAAAGGGCAATCGAGTAAAGCCGCGAGCTTATCAGGCCGCCACGACCAATGGCTACCGGCATGAGAGCTGGAAACCTCTGATAAGTTCAGGTGTTTAAACGCTTTTCAGGAATCTGGCGATGAAGCTTCTTTTATCTTTCTCCCCTGTAGGCAATTTCTGAACCTACAGCATCTGGCGTAATGGCCTCTTGCCGCTCCGTGGACACTCAGGCATAAACGAAAGATAACTCGACAAGGATGGTCATCTTGCGCCTATTTTTCCGCCTGTTGGCTCTGCTGGCAGTCCTGCTCGGACTCGTTCTTGCAGTGGTGCTCTATTACGTCGCCAACCCGAAACTACCGGCCTGGTCGCCCGTGCAGCAGGTGCATTACCTGGAGCAATGGAGTGCCACCGACCGCGAAACCTACTACTTCACGCCTCAGGGCACCCAAGTCAAAGGGTTGCATTACGACTGGTTCACTGCCCTCGAACTGCCCTTTTCGCAACAACGATTTGCCTCGCCTGAATACCTCGCCCGCTTCGGCTTTCTGGTTGATCCCAACCAAAAACCGACGCAGAACAACCCCGGCAACCTCCCCGTAGGCTTTTCCCGCCACCAGAATCCAGACAATACGGATATGTTTCTGGATATCACCTGTGCGGCCTGCCATACCGGCGAATTGCGATTCCAGGGCCAAGCCGTGCGCATCGACGGGGGCTCGGCGCAACATGTCCTGCCTTCCAGTGTTCCTACGCTCAGAGGAGGCAGTTTCGGACAAGCCCTTGTAGCGAGTCTGACCTCGACATATTACAACCCGTGGAAATTCGAGCGTTTCGCACGCAACGTACTGGGTCAGGACTACGACGCTCGGCACAAGGAACTGCGCAAAGCATTCAAATCCTCACTCGACACCTTCTTGAAAGTCGCCTGGAACGACACCCATCGCGGGCTCTATCCGACCGAAGAAGGCCCAGGTCGCACCGACGCGTTCGGGCGTATTGCCAACGCCAGTTTCGGTGATGCGATTTCCCCCGCCAACTACCGCGTAGCCAACGCCCCGGTTGATTATCCGCAACTGTGGAGCATGTGGACGTTTGACTGGGTGCAGTGGAACGGCTCGGCACAACAACCCATGGCCCGCAACATCGGCGAGGCATTAGGTGTCGGCGCCACGCTGAATTTCTTCGACAAGAACGGTCAGCCGCTGATGGGCGAAACGCGTTATCCCTCCAGCGTTCGCGTACGCGATTTGCACCTGATCGAAGAAACCCTGCAACGACTCGCGCCACCGGCCTGGCCGGAAAATCTGCTAGGGGCAGTCGACAAACCGCTGGCGGCGAAGGGTCGCGCGCTGTTCGCCGAGACCTGTGCAGGCTGCCACGTTCCGCGCACGACCCAAGGCGAAGGACGACAGGTGCAACACCTGAAAATGCTCCCCGTGGACGCCATCGGTACCGACCCGACGGCAGCCAACAACATTGCCGACCACCGCTTCGACCTGACGCCATTGCAATGGAATCAGGCAGAGTTGGCGGAACTGGACGTTGAGCCAAAACCCACCGAACCACTGGACATGAGCAAAATGTCCGTCGCCAAAGGGCTGGCTTACGTCACGGCATTTGTATCGAACCGGGCCTACCGCGAGGCCAACATCACCCCCGCCGAGCGACCTGCAATGGACGGTTTCGGCTTGCCGATCGGTGTGCGCGAACTGCGCGCCTACAAGGCCCGCCCATTGGCAGGCGTCTGGGCGACACCACCGTTTCTGCACAACGGCTCGGTACCCAGCCTCTATCAATTGCTGTCGCCCCAGGATGAACGCTCGACCTCTTTCTACAAAGGCACATTCGAGTACGACCCGAGGCATCTGGGGTATCGCACAGAAGCCTTTACCAACGGTTTCGTGTTCGACACAAGGATCACCGGCAATCACAACAGCGGTCATGAGTTCCGCGCCGGCAAACGCGGCAATGGCGTGATCGGTCGCTGGCTGCAGCCAGAAGAACGCTGGGCACTGCTGGAGTATCTGAAAGTGTTGGGCGGTCCGCTGGAAGCGCAACTGCCATGACCCCCGACCATCGTCAAAAGGAGTTTCCCATGCTGAAAACACTTTGGCTGCGTCTGGGCGCTTTTCTCGGCAAATTGCTGCTGTGGCTGGTTGCTCTCGGGCTGCTCGCCTGGGCCCTGAGCAGTGCCTGGTATGTCTGGCAGCATCGCGGACCGGTTTCGGCGCAGGAGTTGATTCCTGACGGTGAAGCGGCGATGACCCAAGACGTCATCCAGACAGCTGTACGCATCGTTGACCAACACCGAGAAAGCACCCGCTATCTGCGTGACGCCCACGCCAAAGCCCACGGCTGCGTGAAAGCTGAAGTCCAGGTTCTGGCGGAACTGCCGAGCGAGCTGCGCCAAGGTGTCTTCAGCGAACCGGGCAAAACCTGGCAAGCGACGATGCGCTTGTCCAACGGCAACGCGTATCCCCAGTTCGACAGCATTCGCGATGCCCGAGGGATGGCGATCAAACTGCTCGATGTGCCGGGGAAACAATTGCTGACCGATCAACCGGGGCGGGGCGAACAGGATTTCGTGATGTTCAGCCATCCGAATTTCTTTGTCAGCGATGTCGCCGAGTATCGTCAGAACGTCGCCGCTCAGGCAGATGGCAAGAAAATCATGGCGTTCTTTCCCGGCTGGGATCCACGCAGCTGGCAAGTTCGGCATCTGTTTATCGCCTTGGCGACGCTGACCCCTGCTCCACCGAGTCCGACGCAGACCACCTACTTTTCAGTTTCGCCCTATAAGTTCGGTGAGGCCAACGCCAAATTTCGGGTCATGCCCGACCCGGAAAACTGCCCGGTCTACAGCCTTGCGGAGCAAAACCGCAATCTGCCGAACTTCCTGCGCAGCGCCCTGAATCAACAGCTGTCAACCGATCGAGTACCGGCTTGTTTCGTTCTGCAGATCCAGCGCCAGGATGCGAACAAGTACATGCCGATTGAGGACACGAGCATCGAGTGGAAAGAAAGCGATGTACCGTTCGAGACCGTCGCACGCATCAACGTGCCCGCGCAGGATTTCGACACCCCGGCGCTGAACCTGCAATGCGATAACCAGTCGTTCAACCCTTGGTTTGGCATTGAGGCCCACCGGCCCATTGGCGGAATCAACCGTCTGCGCAAAGCGGTTTACGAAGCGGTCAGCGATTACCGGCATGCGCGCAATGGCGGGCAGTAATCCTGTAGGAGCGAGCTTGCTCGCGAAGGGTGGAGCGAAAACGCTTAATCCAGAGGCCTAGCGTCGGCCTTGAGTTTTTCGCGAGCAAGCTCGCGCCTACAAAAAAGCCAAACGCCAGACAGCAAAAAGCCCGCATTTAGCGGGCTTTTTGTGGTGACCTGGCGTTCAGTGTTCCAGGTTACCGAATATGGCGCAGCGGACGGGACTCGAACCCGCGACCCCCGGCGTGACAGGCCGGTATTCTAACCGACTGAACTACCGCTGCGCGTAGCGTTGAAAGTAAGTGGTGGGTGATGACGGGATCGAACCGCCGACATTCTGCTTGTAAGGCAGACGCTCTCCCAGCTGAGCTAATCACCCTTTACCTTCGTTGCGGGGCACATTATGCCACAGGTTTTTATAAAGTGTTGATTTAATTGAAGTTTTTTTCAAATAAATCTAAAAACCGGTGAAACAACGCGACCTGCAGGAACAACGTACAAACTTGGAGCAGAAAAAAACCCGCGTTAGCGGGCTTTTCCGTGGTGACCTGGCGTTCAGCGTTCCAGGTTACCGAATATGGCGCAGCGGACGGGACTCGAACCCGCGACCCCCGGCGTGACAGGCCGGTATTCTAACCGACTGAACTACCGCTGCGCGTAACACTTGAACGAATGGTGGGTGATGACGGGATCGAACCGCCGACATTCTGCTTGTAAGGCAGACGCTCTCCCAGCTGAGCTAATCACCCTTCGCTTCGGTGTGGCGCGCATTCTACGGAGCGACCCAACCTCTGGCAAGCACTTTTTTAAATAATTTTCTCAGGCCTTCCAAAGGCTTAGAGAAGGGTTGGCCTATGGCACGGCGAAGACAATAATGCCCCCCTTTGCATATAAGGAGAGACTTACCCCATGTGGTTCAAAAACCTGCTTATCTATCGCCTGACCCAAGATCTGCCTGTTGATGCCGAGGCGTTGGAAACTGCACTGGCCACCAAACTGGCGCGTCCATGTGCAAGCCAGGAGTTGACCACCTACGGTTTCGTCGCGCCGTTCGGCAAAGGCGAAGACGCTCCGCTGGTGCATGTCAGCGGCGACTTCCTGCTGGTTTCCGCTCGCAAAGAAGAACGCATCCTGCCGGGCAGCGTCGTGCGTGACGCGGTCAAGGAAAAGGTCGAAGAGATCGAGGCCGAGCAAATGCGCAAGGTCTATAAGAAGGAACGCGATCAGATCAAGGATGAAATCATCCAGGCCTTCCTGCCTCGTGCCTTTATCCGCCGCTCGTCGACCTTCGCTGCCATCGCACCGAAACAGGGTCTGATCCTGGTCAACTCGGCCAGCCCGAAACGCGCTGAAGACCTGCTGTCCACCCTGCGTGAAGTGATCGGCACCCTGCCGGTACGTCCGCTGACCGTAAAAATGTCTCCAACCGCGACCATGACCGAATGGGTCACCACCCAGAAAGCCGCGGACGACTTCTTTGTGCTGGACGAGTGCGAACTGCGCGACACCCACGAAGACGGCGGCATTGTGCGCTGCAAGCGTCAGGACCTGACCAGCGAAGAAATCCAGCTGCACCTCAGCACTGGCAAAGTGGTCACTCAGTTGTCGCTGGCCTGGCAGGACAAACTGTCGTTCGTGCTCGACGACAAAATGGTGGTCAAGCGCCTGAAGTTCGAAGACCTGTTGCAGGATCAGGCGGAACAGGACGGTGGCGATGAAGCCCTCGGCCAGCTGGACGCCAGCTTCACCCTGATGATGCTGACCTTCGGCGACTTCCTGCCGGCGCTGGTTGAGGCGTTGGGTGGGGAAGAGACGCCGCAGGGCATTTAATGCACTGATTGGCGATGCCTGTAAAAGATCGCAGCCTTCGGCAGCTCCTACGTTGATTCGGTTGGCCGCAAATAATGCGGATTGACCTGATTCCTCTAGGAGCTGCCGCAGGCTGCGATCTTTTTTTGTAAGCCGCGTATGCTTAGCTCCCTAACGCTTTCACTCTAATAAGGAACAAGCCATGCGCGCACTGGCTGCTTTAAGTCGCTTTGTCGGCAACACTTTCGCTTACTGGGTTCTGATTTTCGCCGTCGTGGCCTTCCTGCAACCGGCATGGTTCCTCGGCCTCAAAGGCGCCATCGTGCCCTTGCTGGGGCTGGTGATGTTCGGCATGGGCCTGACCCTCAAACTCGAAGACTTCGCCGAAGTCGCGCGCCATCCGTGGCGTGTGGCGCTGGGCGTGGTTGCGCATTTTGTGATCATGCCCGGTGTGGCGTGGTTACTCTGCCAGGCTTTTCATTTACCACCGGAAATCGCGGTCGGCGTGATTCTGGTCGGGTGCTGCCCGAGCGGTACGTCTTCCAACGTGATGACCTGGCTGGCGCGCGGGGATCTGGCGCTGTCGGTGGCCATCGCTGCGGTCACCACCCTCCTCGCTCCGTTGCTCACACCAGCGCTGATCTGGCTGCTGGCCTCGGCCTGGTTGCCGGTCTCGTTCATGGAGCTGTTCTGGTCGATCCTGCAAGTGGTCCTGCTGCCAATCGTGTTGGGCGTGGTTGCCCAGCGTGTGCTCGGCGACAAGGTTCGTCATGCAGTGGACGTATTGCCGTTGGTGTCCGTGGTCAGCATCGTGATCATCGTGACGGCCGTGGTCGCCGCCAGCCAGGCGAAGATCGCCGAATCCGGTCTGTTGATCATGGCGGTCGTCATGTTGCACAACAGCTTTGGCTACCTGCTGGGTTACTTTACCGGTCGCGTATTCAAGCTGCCGCTGGCTCAGCGCAAATCCCTGGCACTGGAGGTCGGCATGCAAAACTCCGGATTGGGCGCTGCTTTGGCCAGTGCGCATTTTTCGCCGTTGGCGGCGGTGCCGAGCGCGCTGTTCAGCGTCTGGCACAATATTTCGGGGGCACTGCTCTCGACGTATTTCCGCCGCATGAGCGAAAAAGAAGATCGTGAAGTCGCAACCCGGCAGGCGACTGACTGATTTGCAAACTTGATCCCCCGGTTAATGCTGGGCACTATATTGCGCAACGCGAGGACGACCTCGCGGCTCAATCGAGTCATTAATCTGGGGACGACCCCGTCAATCGATGGAGGTCTCTCTTGTCCTGGATCATTCTGTTTTTCGCCGGTCTGTTCGAAGTGGGCTGGGCCGTCGGCTTGAAATACACCGACGGTTTCAGTCGCCCGGTCCCCACTGCGCTGACCGTTACGGCCATGGCCATCAGCCTTGGTTTACTGGGCCTGGCCATGAAGGAATTGCCGCTGGGCACGGCTTATGCGATCTGGACCGGTGTCGGTGCTGTCGGCACGGTGATCGCCGGGATCATTCTGTTTGGCGAGTCGATGGCGTTGTTTCGGCTGGCCAGTGTGGCGTTGATCATTGCGGGGCTGGTTGGGCTCAAGGTCAGCGCTTAGGCCACTGACGCTATTGCTAGCAGGCTAGCTCCCACATTGGAATGCATTCCCCTGTGGGAGCTAGCCTGCTAGCGATGAGGTCCGCACAGACACCTATTATCTGACTGCCCCGCGCAACTCACCGACCAATGCCTGCAACTTCACCGGTTCTACCACCTCGAACGCCACCGCCGGCCCCGCCACCAATGTCACCCGCGACCACAAACGACGAAACCATCCCTTGCCCGGATCACGGCTGAAGAAGCTCCCCCATAACCCCTGCAAGGCCAATGGAATCACCGGCACCGGCGTCTCCTCGAGAATCCGCGTGAGGCCGCCCTTGAACTCACTGATCTCGCCATCAGTCGTCAGTTTGCCCTCAGGGAAGATGCACACCAGTTCGCCATCCTTCAGATACCGGGCAATTCGGGTGAAGGCTTTTTCGTAGATCTGGATGTCTTCGTGACGCCCCGCGATCGGAATCGTCCCGGCCGTGCGAAAGATGAAATTCAGCACCGGCAGGTTGTAGATTTTGTAGTACATCACAAAGCGAATCGGCCGACGCACCGCGCCACCGATCAACAGGGCATCGACGAACGACACGTGATTGCACACCAGCAATGCCGCGCCTTCATCGGGGATCAGATCGAGATTGCGATGTTCCACGCGGTACATGGAATGGCTGAGCAGCCAGATCATGAAACGCATGGAGAACTCGGGGACGATCTTGAAGATGTAGGCGTTGACGCCGATGTTCAGCAACGACACCACCAGAAACAGTTGCGGAATCGACAGCTCGACGACACTCAGTAAAACGATCGAGACAATGGCCGAAACCACCATGAACAACGCGTTGAGAATGTTGTTGGCGGCAATCACCCGCGCGCGCTCCTTCTCGGCGGTGCGCGACTGGATCAGTGCATACAGCGGCACAATATAGAAACCACCGAAAACGCCGAGCCCAAGGATGTCGAACAGCACCAGCCAGGTGTGGCCGAAGCCGAGAATTTCGATCCAGCCATGCCCCGTGGCGCTGTCCGGAATCCCACCGGAATGCCACCACAACAGTAAGCCAAACACGGTCAGGCCAAACGATCCGAAGGGCACCAATCCGATTTCGACTTTGCGTCCGGAGAGCTTCTCGCAGAGCATCGAACCCAGGGCAATGCCCACCGAGAACACCGTCAGGATCAACGTCACCACGGTTTCGTCGCCGTGCATCCACTCCTTGGCGTAGGCCGGGATCTGCGTCAGATAGATCGCCCCGACAAACCAGAACCACGAGTTGCCGACAATCGACCGTGACACGGCCGGGGTTTGCCCCAGCCCCAGTTTCAACGTGGCCCAGGACTGACTGAAAATATTCCAGTTCAGGCGCATTTCCGGCGAAGCGGCTGCGGCCCGGGGAATGCTGCGGCTGGCGAGGTAACCGAGCACGGCGATGCCGATGATCGCGGTGGAAACGATGGGCGCGTAATGACCCGACGACATCATGATCCCGGCGCCGATGGTGCCGGCCAGAATGGCCAGGAACGTGCCCATTTCCACCAGACCGTTGCCCCCCACCAACTCATCTTCCCGCAAGGCCTGGGGCAGGATCGAATACTTCACCGGCCCGAACAGTGCCGAGTGGGTACCCATAGCGAACAGCGCCACCAGCATCAGCGACAGGTGATCGAACAGGAAGCCGACCGCACCGACCACCATGATGGCGATCTCACCGAGCTTGATCAGGCGGATCAATGCGTCCTTGGCAAACTTTTCCCCGAACTGCCCGGCCAGGGCTGAGAACAGAAAAAACGGCAGGATAAACAGCAGCGCACACAGATTGACCCAGATCGAGCGATCCCCTTCGATGGTCAGCTTGTACAGAATGGCCAGGATCAACGACTGTTTGAAGACGTTGTCGTTGAATGCCCCCAGCGACTGAGTGATGAAGAACGGCAGGAAGCGCCGGGTGCGCAGCAAGGTGAACTGTGAGGGGTGACTCATTCCATGTGTCCCTGATGTGGGTAAGAGTGGCCTGGATTCTTTTATTGGAATAGCAATCGTCGATCCAGGCCACACATTACCTAATCTTTACCGTTTATTTCTTTAATCCTGCAATGCATGGCGAGACAAACAACTCACCGCGCCACGCGCCCAGCACCGTGCGCTTGCCAACGATCAGCCACATCAGCGCCAACAACGCCACCAGCACACACCCCGCGACACTGAAAAACGTCAGATTCAAGGTACTGGCCAGTTTCAGCGTCGCCAGCGAATACACACCCAGCGGAAAGGTGAAGCCCCACCAGCCAAGATTGAAAGGAATCCCGTCGCGCAGATAACGCACGGTGATCAGCACCGCCATCAGCATCCACCACAAACCGAAGCCCCACAGCGTAATGCCGGCCACCAACCCCAACCCGGCAGCGACTTCACCGACACCCGGCAAGCCATTGGCCGCGAAAATCAGCGGCGCGTCCCCGCCCAGCAGCAACATGCCCAAGGCACCCGTGCCGATTGGACCGAGCGCCAACCAACTCGACGCGGCCATGTTTTCATGGGGCAGTTTATGCAACGCCATGCGCAGCAACAGTATCGTCAGGATGCTGAACGCCACCGGCAGGGAAAATGCCCACAGCACGTAGCTGGTCACCAACACCACCAGTTGCGAATGGGCGTCGGCCAGGTGCGGTGCCAACAAGCCACCGCTGGCCGCCGCCACTTCGGCCGCGACCACAGGAAGCAACCAGACCGCGGTCATCTGATCGATGCTGTGCTCCTGACGGGTGAACATCATGTAAGGGATCAACACGCCGCAGGCCAGTGACATCGCCACGTCCAGCCACCACAACATTTCTGCGAGGTGAATCACGCCGTCACCCCAGCGAGGAACGCCGAACACCAGGAAACCGTTGATGATGGTTGCCAGGCCCATCGGGATGGTGCCGAAAAACATCGAAACCGTGGAATGGCCGAAAATTCGCCGCGCCTCGTCAAAAAACATGACCCAACGCGCAGCGTAGATCGCTGTGAACAGCAGAAACAACACGATATTGAACAGCCAAAGCGCTTCGGCGATGGCATGCAGACCGGGTATTGCAACCGGTAGTTGCGCCAGCGCCAACGCCAGCACGCCGGTGCCCATGGTGACGGCGAACCAGTTCGGGGTGAATTGGCGAATCACTTCGCGCGGGTGCTGCAAGTGGGTGAAAGGCTTGATGCCGGGCTTGATGCTATTGGCGCATGTCATGGCGAACTCCTGTCCTCATGTGAGGTAGAGCCCATGCTAGATCCAAAAAGAATATCTATATAACGGGTAATATCTCTATAACTTATCTATTTCACAGATATAACATTGATCTTATGCGTCCAGCACAAACAACCTGTGACACCCCGCCACGCCACGACCTTGGTCGACACTGACTAACCGGGGCGGCCGTGCGAGACTGTCTGTCCGGGCGGGAGGCCCGGAAGTCTTTTGCCGGGAGTTTCCATGTCGCTGTCCACCGGGCTGATTGCCGCCGTCGCCCTGGCCTATATGGCCATCATGTTCGCCATCGCCTTCTACGGCGACCGTCGCAGCGCGCCGTTGCCGCCGCGCGTGCGGGCGTGGGTATACAGTCTGTCGCTGGCAGTCTATTGCACCAGCTGGACCTTTTTTGGCGCCGTGGGTCAGGCTGCCGAACAACTCTGGTCATTCCTGCCGATCTACCTCGGGCCGATCCTGTTGTTGCTCGGGGCGCCGTGGGTCCTGCAAAAAATGGTGATGATCAGCAAGCAGGAGAACATCACCTCCATCGCCGACTTCATCGCCGCACGCTACGGCAAATCCCAGTCATTGGCGGTCGTGGTAGCGCTGATCTGCCTGGTCGGCGTGCTGCCTTACATCGCCCTGCAGCTCAAGGGCATCGTGCTCGGCGTAAACCTGTTGATCGGCGCCGGGGCCGATGCCATGGGGACCCGCGCCCAGGACACTGCGCTGATCGTGTCGCTGGTATTGGCGCTGTTTACCATCGTGTTTGGTACCCGCAACCTCGACGCCACGGAGCACCACCGCGGCATGGTGCTGGCGATTGCCTTCGAATCATTGGTCAAGCTGTTCGCCTTTCTCGCCGTCGGGGCGTTCGTGACTTACGGTCTGTACGATGGTTTCGAAGACCTGTTCGACCAGGCCATGCTCGCGCCGCGCCTTGAAGAATACTGGAAGGAAACCATCAACTGGCCGTCGATGGTGGTACAGACCGGCGTCGCGATGATGGCGATCATCTGTTTGCCACGGCAGTTCCACGTCACGGTCGTGGAGAACATCGAGCCGCAGGATTTGCGCTTGGCCAAATGGGTATTCCCGGCCTACCTCGCCCTGGCGGCATTGTTTGTCGTGCCTATCGCCCTCGCCGGCCAGATGATGCTGCCCAGTTCGGTGTTGCCAGACTCGTTCGTGATCAGTCTGCCACTGGCTCAGGCACATCCGGCGCTGGCCCTGCTGGCGTTTATCGGTGGTGCTTCGGCGGCTACCGGCATGGTGATTGTGGCCAGCGTGGCGCTGTCGACCATGGTCTCCAACGACATGCTGTTGCCGTGGTTGCTGCGACGCAACAATGCCGAACGTCCCTTCGAAGTGTTCCGTCAGTGGATGCTCTCGGTACGCCGCGTCAGCATCGTGGTCATTCTGCTGCTGGCCTACGTCAGCTATCGCTTGTTGGGCTCCACCGCGAGCCTGGCGACCATCGGCCAGATCGCCTTCGCCGCCGTAACCCAATTGGCCCCCGCCATGCTCGGCGCCCTGTACTGGAAACAGGCCAACCGCCGCGGTGTGTTTGCCGGCCTTGCTGCCGGCACCTTCCTGTGGTTCTACACCTTGGTCCTGCCAATTGCCGCCCACGGCCTCGGCCTGTCGTTGAGCAGTTTCCCCGGCCTCGCATGGCTGCACTCAAACCCGATGAACCTGCCGATCACCCCGCTGACCCAAGGCGTGGTGCTGTCCCTGGCCGGCAACTTCACGCTGTTCGCCTGGGTCTCGGTGTTGTCCCGCACCCGGGTTTCCGAGCACTGGCAGGCCGGCCGCTTCATCGGCCAGGAGATCAGCGCCCGCCCCAGCGCCCGTTCGCTGCTGTCGGTGCAAATCGATGACCTGCTGCAACTGGCCGCACGTTTTGTCGGCGAAGAACGCGCTCGCCAGAGCTTCATCCGCTTCGCCTATCGCCAGGGCAAAGGCTTCAATCCAAACCAGAACGCCGACGGTGAATGGATCGCCCACACCGAACGATTGCTGGCCGGTGTGCTTGGGGCATCTTCGACACGCGCTGTAGTAAAAGCCGCCATCGAAGGTCGGGAAATGCAACTGGAGGACGTCGTACGAATCGCCGACGAAGCCTCGGAGGTGCTGCAATTCAATCGCGCCCTGTTGCAAGGGGCCATCGAGAACATCACCCAAGGCATCAGCGTGGTCGACCAGTCGCTGAAGCTGGTGGCCTGGAACCGTCGTTACCTGGAATTGTTCAACTACCCCGACGGTTTGATCAGCGTCGGCCGGCCAATTGCCGACATCATCCGCTACAACGCCGATCGCGGACTGTGCGGCCCCGGTGAAGCCGAGGTGCACGTCGCCCGCCGCCTGCACTGGATGCGCCAGGGGCGTGCGCATACTTCCGAGCGGCTGTTCCCCAACGGACGGGTGATCGAACTGATCGGCAACCCGATGCCTGGCGGCGGCTTCGTCATGAGTTTCACCGACATCACCCCGTTCCGCGAGGCTGAGCAAGCCCTGACCGAAGCCAACGAAAGCCTCGAGCAGCGAGTCACCGCACGCACCCATGAACTGTCGCAACTCAACGTCGCCCTGACCGAAGCCAAGGGCACCGCCGAGGCGGCGAACCAGTCTAAAACCCGTTTTCTGGCAGCGGTCAGCCATGACTTGATGCAACCGTTGAACGCGGCGCGGCTGTTCTCTGCCGCCCTCTCTCATCAGGGTGATGACCTGTCGCGCGAAACACAGAAACTGGTGGCGCATCTCGACAGTTCACTGCGTTCGGCCGAAGACTTGATCAGCGACCTGCTGGACATTTCCCGCCTGGAAAACGGCAAGATCAATCCGGACCGCAAGCCTTTTGCCCTCAACGAACTGTTTGACACCCTCGGTGCAGAGTTCAAGGCACTGGCGCAGGAGCAAGGGCTGACATTCCGTGTTCGTGGCAGTGCACTGCGCGTCGACAGCGACATCAAGCTGCTGCGACGGATTCTGCAGAACTTCCTGACCAACGCTTTCCGCTATGCCAAAGGCCCGGTGTTACTGGGTGTGCGCCGACATAAGGGCGAACTGTGCCTGGAAGTCTGGGACCGCGGCCCGGGCATTCCGGAAGATAAGCAGCGGGTGATTTTCGAAGAGTTCAAACGCCTCGACAGCCACCAGACCCGTGCCGAAAAAGGACTGGGGCTAGGCCTGGCGATTGCCGACGGCCTGTGCCGCGTCCTCGGTCATACCTTGCGCGTGCGCTCGTGGCCGGGACGCGGCAGTGTGTTCAGCGTGAGCGTGCCTTTGGCTCGATCACAGGTTGTCATGCCGGCAAAGCCCCTGGAACTCAACGGAAAGTTACTCAACGGGGCGCAAGTGTTGTGCATCGATAACGAAGACAGCATCCTGATCGGCATGAACAGTTTGCTCACGCGCTGGGGCTGTCAGGTCTGGACCGCTCGCAACCGTGATGAGTGTCTGAAGTTGCTTGATAAGGGCGTGCGCCCGCATTTGGCGCTGGTGGATTATCACCTCGATCACGGCGACACCGGGACAGAACTGATGGCCTGGTTACGCACCCGACTGGGCGAGCCGGTGCCGGGCGTGGTGATCAGCGCCGATGGTCGGCCGGAGACAGTGGCTCAGGTGCATGCGGCGGGGCTGGATTACCTGCCAAAACCGGTGAAGCCTGCGGCGTTGAGGGCATTGTTGAGTCGGCATTTGCCGTTGTAACGATCGCAGCCTTCGGCAGCTCCTACATAGATCGGCACTGTAGGAGCTGCCGCAGGCTGCGATCTTTTGATTTCATTCCGGCAACTCGACCAAGCCGTCCACATCCGTCATCGCCCGTTCCAGCAAATCCGCTGGCAGGCTCTTACTGGCGCGTGCCCCCAGCAACTTGAGCTGTTCGCTACGACTGACCAGATTGCCGCGGCCTTCTGTCAGCTTGTTGCGTGCCGAGCTGTAGGCCTTGTCCAGTTGCTGCAGGCGATTGCCGACTTCGTCCAGATCCTGAATGAACAGCACGAACTTGTCGTACAGCCACCCGGCGCGCTCAGCGATCTCCCGAGCATTCTGGCTTTGGCGCTCCTGCTTCCACAAACTGTCGATCACCCGCAGGGTCGCCAGCAAAGTGGTCGGGCTGACAATCACGATGTTGCGGTCAAACGCTTCCTGAAACAGTGTTGGCTCAGCCTGCAATGCAGCGGAAAACGCCGCTTCAATCGGCACGAACAGCAAAACGAAATCCAGGCTGTGCAAGCCGTCGAGACGTTTGTAATCCTTGCCGGCCAAGCCTTTGACGTGATTACGCAACGACAGCACATGCTGCTTGATCGCAATCTGGCCGATGGCCTCGTCTTCGGCTGCTACATATTGCTGGTAGGCGGTGAGACTGACTTTGGAGTCGACCACCACCTGCCTGTCGCCCGGCAGATAGATGATCACGTCGGGCTGGAATCGCTCGCCATCCGGGCCTTTGAGATTGACCTGGGTCTGGTATTCGCGGCCCTTTTCCAACCCCGCGTGCTCAAGCACCCGCTCCAGAATCAATTCACCCCAGTTGCCTTGGGTCTTCTGCCCTTTCAAGGCACGTGTCAGGTTCGTCGCTTCGTCGCTCAGGCGCAGGTTCAACTGCTGCAAACGTTCCAGTTCCTTGGCCAGGGAGAAACGTTCGCGGGCCTCGGCCTGGTAGCTTTCTTCGACGCGTTTTTCGAATGACTGGATGCGTTCTTTCAGGGGATCCAGCAATTGCCCAAGGCGTTGCTGACTGGTTTCGGCAAAACGCTGCTCGCGCTCATCGAAGATTTTCCCCGCCAGCTCGGCGAACTGTGCGCGCAGCTCGTCTCGCGAGCCTTGCAGGTCGTTGAGGCGTTGTTGATGGCTGTCCTGTTGTTCACGCAGTTCGGCGTTCAGCGAGGCTGCCTGGGCATCCAGACGGCGCAACTCGGCTTCTTTGCCGGCGCGTTCGAGGTTCCAGGCATGGGCGGCGTCGCGAGCGTCATCACGTTCGATCTGCAACAACTCGACTTCCCGGCGCAGGGCGGCCAGGTCTGCCTGCTTGGCAGCGTTGGCTTGAGTCAGATCACCGATTTCATCGCGGCACGAATCAAGCTGCGCATTCAGTCCGTCCTGGGCCAGTTGCGACATGGCCAATCGCTCTTGCAGCAGCGCGACGTCTGCCTGCGCAGTACCCGCTCGACGTTGAAGCTGCCAGGCCAGTACCAACAACGGCAGCGCTGCACCCGCCAGACCAAGCAATACGCTGGTCAAGTCCATCGCCATAACCACTCCCGCCATCCCGATAAAGCTTGAAGGTTAACCAAGGCGCCAGGTCTTGGACAGCTCAGTCTTCGATCAGCCCCAACTCCTGTTGCGCACGACGATCCCCTGCCCGAGCCGCCTGACGCAAAAGGTCCTGGCCGATCCGGCGATCCCGTGCGTTCCCGCATTCACGGCACATCAACTGACCGAGACGACTTTGTGCGGACACCACGCCTTCACGGGCCGGTTGCTTGAGCAATCGGCCGGCGATGTGTTTGACGTTAGGGTTTTCACCCAGCCGCGGGCTATCCAAAAGCCACTCGGCCACACGCATTGAAAAGCGTTTGGTAGGAGAAACAGAAGGAGGTGTCGAGGATGTGGAATCAGAGGCTGAGCGAAACTTCATAAAGCACTGTGGGGCAGATCGGAAGGCGCGCAACTTTACTCTCTTTTTCTGACAGGTAAAGCTGAAAATAACCCGGCAGGCCCGTCCTAGAGCAAGCGCTCGGGACAATCCACAGAAGCTGTGGATAACTCAGTGGACAACCGCCCGCGAACCCCCGCAAAGCCCTGTGGAATGGGGCTCGCAGTCAAACTGACGATTTTTTCACCAGTAAAAAAAAGCGATGTTTTTCATTGACTTAAATTTTGCTAGCAGGCAGCCATCAGGCTTGAACGTGAGATGACAGAGCGGTGACAGACTCTGCAACTAATGTGCACAAGTCCCTTTGTGATGGTTATATCCATGCACTTTTTCGGCGCACTGGGCACGATGTCTGGGGATAACACTCGACAAACGGTCGAATCATGCAATTTTTTGCGTTACAACTTCGATGACCAGTGGTCGGATTGTCTAGCGATTCAGAGCGATATCACGGGGGTATGCCCTGGCAGGATCGGCCTGCCAGAAAACCGTCTGTAACTTCTTTTGCTATCACCCTTCCCTTCGCTACTTCAATCCGTTAGTATCCGCGGCGTTAGTACCAAGCTGAAAGTCAATTCTGGTCGAACAAATCCCCCCGGTCAGCCTTCCCGAAGGAAGCTTCCACCGAACAAGCGGGATCGACCACCTCGATGGTTTCCAGGTAAAACTTGCGTCAACACAGCCTTTGAATCGAAAGCAAAGGGTGTTGCCAGGCTCACTTACTCTGACTGAACCAACCTGCAAATTGATCAGGATCTTCACCCCGGGCCCAGAACCTTTGCCCTTGATGTGTTGCCTGCCCTCCTAAGTACCTACCTGCCGGCCCAAGCGCGCAAATAATTCAGCGCTTCAAACTGGCTGCTTTGTTCCAGTCGGGTTCTTCGTTCGATCAATGGTGATCGACGTTACTGGAACGTTTTAACGTTGCACGGTTCTTATCCGTGTCATTTGCAGGAACACCCAATAATGTCTACTCAAATCCATACTCAGGATGCCATTCGCACCCTAACCAACGCTTTTGCACCAATGAACTGCCTGATCATGGCCGCTCGCAAAGGCTGCTTCAGCTTCACGCTGGTTAACGAACACGGCATCGCCCGTCACAGCGAGCGTCTGTACCCCGATCAATACTCCAGCGCCGAACCGCTGCAGGCCGTGATCGAGCGTACCCGTCAGGCACTGGTTGCCTGATACGCCAGAAAGGCTGGAAACCCAAAGGCCCCGCTCAAAAAGCGGGGCTTTTTATTGCCCGATGTTTCCCTTTTTTAAGGTTCAGGCTAAGCACAAACCGGTATAACGGTTATAACTCGCAGCCAGAAATATTTTAAAAACAGGCCTTTACAGCGCGAATATGACACTACACTTCAACTCAAGCGGCTTGACCCGCTTGCGGCGAGCCTGAGTCGATTCACTGCTGCCAAAGCCCTTCAGGCATCGCCGTCCATATTGAGGTTTCGAGGGTTTTATGGGTATCGCTGCCAGCGAACTGTGCCGTTATGTCATTCGTCCCACCCTGATTTATCTGGGACGTCATAGCGCTACTGCCGAATCCCTGCTGCTGGGCATCGCCGCCAGCCAGTCCGCCCTGGGATCCGCCCTTCATGACCGCCGCGGACACGGCCTGTACCGTATCGCCGAACCTCGCCACCAGGCCCTTTGGGACCATTACCTGGCACTGGACCCGGAGCGTGCAAGCCTGGTCCGCGGACTGGCCAGCCAACACGCCTTTCTCAGTGGTCCGCACCTCGAATTGACCGTCAACCTGCGTTACGCCACTGCCATCGCTTGGCTGCTGGTAGAAGAACAGAACACTCCCCTCCCCGCCGCTGACGATTTGTTGGGTATGGCCAGAATCTGGCGCCAGACATTTCAACCCCAAGGTCGTCTGCGTGATTTCACCTGCGCCTGGCAAACTTGTGTTTCACCCATGAATCAGGTTGCCTGCTGAAAAATCCTGTATCCAAAATTCGCGCAACGCGCCGCCATTTGGTCGGATTGTCCTACAAAACCGCTCTAAATCAAGCATTACAGCCTATGGCGCTGGGACGAAAATGTTGGTAATTTTCGCCCCGGTGATCACCAGGAGTTCTAATAATGAAAAAAGTAATGCTCAAAACCACCCTTAGCCTCGCCGCTGCCATGGCATCCACCCAGATCTTTGCGAGTGGCTTTGCCATCAACGAACAAAGCATCAGCGGGATGGGTACAGGTTTTGCCGGGCGATCTTCCGTTGCCGATGATGCATCCACTATTTTTGGTAACCCTGCCGGCATGTCTCGCCTCAAGCGCGAACAAGTCACCGGCGGTGTTGCAATGCTCGACGCGCATACCGATATCAGCGACGCCAGCTCCTCTCCGAAAAGCGGCAGCAACGATGGCGACATGGTTCCATTCATCGCTGTCCCTATGGGCTACTACGTCAAGCCAATCGATGACCAGTGGGCCGTCGGCGTAGGCATTTACGCTCCGTTCGGCCTGGTGACCGATTACGAGAACGGCTTTGCCGGCCGTTACTTCGGCACCAACAGCGAAGTCAAAGTCGTCACCATCCAGCCGACCGTCAGCTACGCCTTCAACGACAAGGTATCGATCGGTTTCGGTCCGACCATCAACCGCATCGAAGGCACCCTGGAATCGGATATCTCGCTGCACCCACGCTTTGCGGACGGTAACGTCAAGATCAAGGGTGACGACACCGCGCTGGGCTACAACATCGGCATCCTGGTTCAAGCCACCGACAGCACCCGCGTCGGCCTGACCTATCACTCGAAAGTGAAGTACACGCTCGAAGGTGACACCAAGGTCAACTACGGCTTCCTGACCAACCTGCGCCAGAACCCGAACCAGAAGTACGATGCTTCGCTGGACGTGACCACGCCTGAGTCGGTTGACTTCTCGGTTACCCATCAGCTTGACGACCAGTGGACCCTCTACGCCGGCAGCACCTGGACTCGCTGGAGCCGCCTGAAAGAAATCAGCGTCGAGAACAGTGGCGTACCAGCTGGCTTGCAACCTGCGTTCGGTACCATCACCGAAGAGCAGAACTGGCACGACACCTGGGCTCATGCCATCGGTGCTTCCTACCAGATTGACAAGCAATGGGTCCTGCGTACCGGTTTCTCCGTTGACCAGTCACCGACCAACAACGAAAACCGCTCCCCACGCATCCCGACTGGCGACCGCAAGATTTTCAGCCTGGGCGCTGGCTGGAGCCCGACCGACGACCTGACCATCGACGTGGCGTACTCGTACCTGGTTGAAGAAGACGTCAAGGTCAACAACGACAACGACCGCCAAACCTACAACGCCAAGTATGAAAACTCGGCCAACGGTTTCGGTGTCGGTGCGACCTACCGCTTCTGATAATTCCCGGCGAGCCTGAACGGCTCGCCGCCGGATTCAAAAAAAGCCCCGCTCTCTTGCACAGAGGCGGGGCTTTTTAGCGGGCGCTTATCAGGGTTTCGACGCCAGGGCTTTCTCCACCGCAGCGATGAACTCCGGATCATCAGGCTTGGTCAGGCTGGAAAAGCTGGCGACGACCTTGCCCTGGCGATCGACCACGTATTTGTAGAAATTCCACTTCGGCGCGCTGCTCTGTTCGGCAAGCACCTTGAACAGATGTGTCGCCTCGTCGCCACGAACCTTTTGCGGCTCGGTCATGGTGAAGGTCACGCCGTAGTTCACGTAGCAGACCTTGGCGGTTTCGGCGCCGTCGCCGGCCTCCTGCTTGAAGTCATTGGACGGCACGCCGATCACTTCCAGGCCTTGATCCTTGAAACGCTGGCTCAGCGCCTCAAGGCTTTTGAATTGCGGGGCAAAGCCACAGAAGCTCGCGGTATTGACCACCACCAGCGGCTTGCCGGCGAAGCGTTCGCACAAGTCGATCGTTTCCTTGGCCCGAAGCTTGGGTAGCGAGCCTTGCAAAAGCTCAGGGCAACTTGCCGCTTGAGCCCACCCGGTAAATGCGACCAGTAACGCGGGAACTGCCAGCCAGCGTATCGGCATATCGGGATATCCTTGAGAAGTCGTCAGCGGTGGAAGTTACTCGCCCTCACAACCGGCTAGCAAGTCCCCATGCCCAACTGCATCAAGGCCAACCCACCCTGCTGCCAGCCCCACCACACGGCGGCGAGCAGCAACGCGCAAACAGCAATAATCGTGATGCGTGGCCAAAGGCTGTTCATGTCGCACTCATTCGGGTTTGAAGACGCTCTACCGGCCGCTCACGCACCGGCCAGTTCAAGGCGGCGGCCAACAGACTCAGAAGAATCGCCACCTGCCAGATCAAGTCATAGCTCCCCATGCGGTCGTACACCACCCCGCCCAACCAGCCGCCGAGGAACGAGCCGAGCTGGTGAAACAGGAAAACAATCCCACCGAGCATGGACAGGTTTCGCACGCCAAACAAGGTGGCGACCGTACCGTTAGTCAACGGCACCGTCGACAACCACAAGAACCCCATGGCCATGCCGAACAGATAGGCGCTGGTGGTCGTCACCGGTGCCCAAAGAAACAGTGCGATGACCACCGCCCGCAACAGATACAACCCCGTGAGCAAACGGGGTTTGGACATACGTCCGCCGAGCCAGCCGGCGGTGTAGGTTCCGAAAATGTTGAACAGGCCGATCAACGCCAACACCGTGGTGCCGACTGTCGCCGGAAGGTGCTGATCCACCAGATAGGCCGGCAAATGCACGCCGATAAACACCACCTGAAATCCGCACACGAAGAAGCCGAACGCCAGCAACCAGAAACCGGAATGTGAACAGGCCTCACACAACGCCTCGCCCAGGGTTTGTTCGTGCCCGAGCACTGGCAAAGGCTTGTCCTTGAGCATCGTCACCAACGGTACGATCAGCGCGATCAACAGACCCAGCGCCAGCAAGGCTGCCGACCAACCCAGCCAGCCGATCAAACCCAAGGTGCCGGGCAACATGGCGAACTGGCCGAACGAGCCCGCAGCACTGGCGATGCCCATGCCCATGCTGCGTTTCTCTGGCGGTACCGCGCGGCCGACCACGCCCAGAATCACCGAGAACGATGTACCGGACAGACCCATCCCGATCAACAGGCCCGCGCTCAGGGATAAGGTCATCGGCGAGTCGGAAAGCCCCATGCACATCAGCCCTGCCGCGTACAGGACGCCACCGATCAGCACCACTTTCGCTGCACCAAAACGGTCGGCCAACGCACCGGTAAAGGGTTGGGCCAGGCCCCAAATCAGGTTTTGCAAGGCGATGGCAAAGGCAAAGACCTCACGCCCCCAGCCGAACTCGGCGCTCATCGGCGCCAAAAACAGCCCGAAACCGTGACGAACGCCCAGAGACAACGCAAGGATCAGCGCACTCCCCAACAAAACCCAACCGCACGTACGCCACATCGATGTCATCTTATTCTCCGGTAGCGGGTATATACCCGCTTGAGGTCGGAAAAACCGGCATCACGCCAGTTCATCCAGCAGTTTCAGCAAGATTTCCCGTTTCTCGGCACCCAGGCGATCAATCAACCGCTGTTGCGCCGCCTCCCAGGCCGGCAAGGCCGCTTTCAGGCGCTCGGCGCCTGTGTCGGTGAGCAGAACGATGCGATTGCGCATGTCCTCACCCTCGACCAGCGTCACCAGGCCTTCGCCCTCCAGCACGCGCAAATTGCGTCCCAGGGTGCTGCGATCGAGGCCCATCGCTTCGGCCAGCACGGAGATACTCGGCTGATTCAGGCGTTGCAGATTGCACAGCAAAGAATACTGCGCAACGTTGATCCCGAAGCCGTCGAGAGCGCCGTCGTAGTGCCTGCTGACGCCACGGGCGGCACGACGCAGGTTGGTGCATAAACATTGGGAGTCGAGCATAGTGCGTGTATATACCCGCGAGTCGGTTAAATCAAGTTACATGGATTCTTTTCTGTGACTGGGGTGGAGCTTGGTCGATCGCCATCGCGAGCAAGCTCGCTCCTACAGTTGATCGCAATCAGACCAGCGCCAAGCCTGCCAGCACTGCAACTTCCAGCAACTCCAGCATTGCGCCCGCTGTGTCACCGGTCGTCCCGCCCAGGCGCCGCAGCATCACCTGACGCAACCAGACAAAACCCAACGTCGCCAGCACCACCGCCACCACGCCGTTCAACCCGGCGATCAACACGCAGACCACCGCGCTGAGTGCCAAAACCCGCTTGCCCGCAGAGCGCGGAAGATGATCAGCCAACGCTTGCCCCAGACCACCAGGCCGCACGTAAGGCGTCGTCAGAAATATGCCCAGCAACGCACTGCGACCGATCAATGGAACAATCAGCAACGCCAGCGCCTGTTGCTGTTCGATCAATGCCAGCAGCGCCGCGAACTTGAGCAGCAACACCAACACCAACGTGACGACCGCAATCGGCCCGCTGCGGGGGTCTTTCATGATGGTCAAGGTGCGCTCGCGGTCGCCGAAACCACCGAGCCAGGCATCGGCGCTATCTGCCAGACCATCCAGATGCAGTGCACCACTGAGCAAGACCCAAACGGTGAGCAACAGCGCCGCATGCAGCAACAGCGGCGTTCCGAGCAGCAACCCGTTCAGCGCCCAAAGAATCGCACCGAACAACAACCCCACCAGCGGGTAAAACAGCAATGACCGTCCCAACGCCTGAGGCACAGGCATGCCCGGCAAGCGAATCGGCAGGCTGCTGAGGAATTGCAGGGCGATCCAGAATGGCAACATGGTCAGACGACTTCCCTTAACACGCCACCGGACGTCACCGTCAGCGAGAACAACGCACCATGCCCGACCTCAACGTTGAGCAGTTGCTCACGCGGCAAGCCACGCGCCTGGGCCAGCAACAAACGCATGACGCCGCCATGACTGATCAGCAACACGCGCTCGCCAGCGTATGAAACCTGTAGCCGCGCCACCGCCGTCAGCACTCGCCTGGAAAAATCCGCGACCGGCTCACCTTGAGGCGGCGTAAACGCATAAGGATCGGCCCAGAACCGGCCCAGACCCCCTGCATCGGTTTCCATCAACACCGCAGCGCTTTGCCCTTCCCAGTCACCGAAATGCAGCTCTTGCAGGTCTTTGTCCAGGCTCACGGGCACAGACAGTTGCGCACCGAGTTCTTGCGCGAATCGCGCACAACGCTGCAACGGCGAACTGACCAGGCGATCCCAGGGTCGTTGCTCGACCACTGCCGCACGCATCTGCGCCCAGCCCTTGTCGGTCAGCGCATCGTCGAGGCTGCCGCGCAGGCCACCGCCCAGTTCGGTTTCACCGTGACGCAACAGATCCAGGCGCAGGGTCATACCGGACGATCCGCCACAGCCGCTTCGGCGAAGGTCGCCATCTGCCCGTGGAGGTCGCATGCCAGACGCAACAACGGAACTGCCAGCGCGGCCCCACTGCCCTCGCCCAGACGCAGGCCAAGGTCGAGCAGCGGTTCAGCGTGCAGGGTTTCCAGTACATGCCGATGACCCGGCTCGGCGCCGCGATGACCGAACAACAGCCATGGGCGACACTGCGGGTTCAAGCGCACCGCGACCAGCGCCGCGACGCTGCAAATGAAGCCGTCCACCAGCACCGCGATTCCTTCCTGGGCACAAGCCAGATAAGCGCCCACCAGCGCGGCAATCTCAAAACCGCCCAGATTGAACAGCGTCTGCAACGCATCGCCCCGCTGCGCCCCGTGTATCGCCAAGGCGCGCTCGATGACCAGCGCCTTGTAGCTGACACCGGCGGCGTTCAGTCCGGTTCCCGGCCCGGTCAAATGCGCCACTGGGCAATCGAGCAATGCACACGCCAACGCGCTGGCGGCGGTGGTGTTGCCGATGCCCATTTCACCGCCGATAAACAGTTGTGTGCCTACCGCTTTGGCCCGTTGCGCACTGTCGCGACCGGCCTGCAAAGCGAGTTCGCCCTGAGCCACGGTCATCGCCGGACCCTGTACGAAGTTCGCCGTGCCAGGACCGATGTTCAGGTGCCGCACACCCGGCAGACTGAGTGATGGCGTAATCGTGCCGAGATCGACCACTTCGAGGGAAGCGCCCAACTGCCGCGCCAATACGCTGATCGCCGCGCCACCACTGACAAAGTTGTGCAGCATCTGCCCGGTGACTTCCTGAGGGAACGCCGAAACCCCTTCGGCGACCACGCCATGATCACCGGCAAAAATCGCGATCCACAGTTGATTCAGACTCGGCTTGACCTGCCCCTGCAGACCCGCCAGTTGTATCGCCACCGACTCCAGTTGACCGAGGGAACCGGCCGGTTTGGTCAGTTGCTGCTGTCGCGCTTGCGCCTGCTCGAGTGCTTGCGCATCGACAGGTTTGCACGGGTTCAGCCACCAGGCGCGGGTCATAACGCAGTTCCTTTCAAAGTCAGGGGCAGGCCGGCGACGGTGAGGATGACGCGGTCACAGCGCTCGGCCAGGGCTTGATGCAGCCAACCGGCTTCATCGACATAACGGCGAGTCAATTCGCCCAGCGGCACGACGCCCATCCCGGTCTCGTTGCTGACAAAAATGATTTCCCCCGGCAACGATGCCAGGCAGTCCAGCAAGGACTCACGCTCGGCGCCTAAACGCTCGACATCGTCCTGCATCAGCAGATTGGTCAGCCACAAGGTCAGGCAATCCACCAGCAGGCAACGCTCGGCGCTCGCGTTCTCACGCAGCACCCGCGCCAGTTCCAGCGGTTCTTCGATCAACGCCCATTCGACGGGACGACGGGCGCGGTGATGGGCCACGCGATCGCTCATTTCCCCGTCCAGCGGTTGGCTGGTGGCGATGTAGGTCACGGCCAGCGCGCTGTCGGTGGCGAGTTTTTCGGCCAGGCGACTCTTGCCGGAGCGAGCGCCGCCGAGGATCAGTTGGAGCATGGTTTTTTTCCTAGAATCTTCGTTGAGGCGACTTCAGTCATCGCGAGCAGGCTCGCTCCCACAGGGTTATGTGGTGTTCTCTGCGGGAGCGGGCTTAGCCGCGATGAGGCCTTGAAAGGCATCTCAAATCCCGCAGAGCCGACGCAGTAATTCGGTATCCAGATGCGTCTCCACCAGGTCCGCCAGCCGCTCGATATCCCGCTCACGCAAGCCGTGGTAATCCACCTCCTGCACATCCTGCAAACCCGCCCAACACAACAGTGCGCTGCACGCTGCCGGCGACTCGAACAGGCCGTGCAGATAAGTGCCGAATATCTGCCCATCGATACTTTGCGCACCGTCGCAACGACCGTCATCCAGCAACACCGCCGCATTTTCCAGCGCGGGGCCGGTGGTCACGCCTGCATGAATTTCATAACCCGTCACCGGCGCATCTTCCAACGCCAGACGACCACGCACATTGCGTAGTTGCTTGTGCTCTTCGAGCACGGTTTCGAACGCCAGCAATCCCAAGCCTGCGCTGGAACCCGGGGCGCCTTCGAGCCCCAGTGGGTCGTGCACGTGCTCACCGAGCATTTGCAGACCGCCGCAAATCCCCAAGACCTTGCCGCCGTAACGCAGATGCCGGGCGATGGCGTTTTCCCAGCCATTGGCACGCAGAAACGCCAAATCGCTGCGCACACTTTTCGAACCGGGAAGGATGATCAGGTCGGCCGGTGGCATCGCCTGGCCCGGGCCGATGAATTGCAAATCGACTTGCGGATGCAGACGCAAGGGATCGAAATCGGTGTGATTGCTGATCCGCGGCAGTACCGGCACCACCACTTTCAGCACTTGCTCAGCCTTGTCGGTCTGGCGCTGATCGATGCCGTCCTCGGCTTCCAGGTGCAGGTCCATCACGTAGGGCAGGACGCCAATCACCGGTTTTCCGGTCCGCTCTTCCAGCCAGTCGAGCCCCGGTTGCAACAGGGCAATGTCGCCACGAAAACGGTTGATGATGAAGCCTTTGATGCGCGCCTGTTCGCTCGGTGACAGCAGTTCCAGCGTGCCCACCAGATGCGCGAAGACCCCGCCGCGATTGATGTCGGCAATCAGCAGCACCGGGCAATCCACCGCTTCGGCAAAGCCCATATTGGCGATGTCGCCGGCCCGCAGATTGATCTCGGCCGGGGAGCCCGCGCCTTCGACCATCACCACCGGATACGCCGCGCTCAACCGTTCGTGGGACGCCAGCACCGCTTGCATGGCGATGGTTTTGTAGTCGTGATAGGTGACGGCATTCATGCTTGTGATGGCGCGACCATGAATGATCACCTGCGCGCCGGTGTCGCTGTTCGGCTTGAGCAGCACGGGGTTCATGTCGGTGTGTGGTTCAAGATTAGCCGCCTGGGCCTGCACCGCCTGCGCACGACCGATCTCGCCACCGTCGGCGGTCACCGCACTGTTGAGTGCCATGTTCTGCGGTTTGAACGGCACCACGCTGACACCTTGACGGGTGACCCAGCGGCACAGCGCGGTTACCAACGTACTTTTACCGGCGTCCGAGGTGGTGCCCTGCACCATCAACGTCGTCATGGGTTTTCCTTGGCGAAAGCTTCGAGTGCAGCGGCCAGGCGTGCGAAATCGGCTTCGGCGCCCGGCAAGCCGAAACGCAGGCTGCTGTTGTGTGTGAACAGACGCAGCAGAATGCCGCGCCGGGCCATGAATTCATAAAGGACTTCGGCACGATCAGTGATCAGCCACTGGAACAAGGCGCAGCCGCCCTGAGGGTTGAATCCGTGTTGCTTCAGCAGCGAGGCCAGGCGCTCACTGGCCACTTCGGCGCGTGCCCGCTGGCGCGCATGGCCTTCGGTATCACGCAAGCATGCCTGCCCTATTGTTCGCGTCGGCCCGCTCACCGCCCACGGCCCTACTTGTTCGGCGAGCAATTTGAGCAACTTGCGCTCCGCCAGGACGAAACCCAATCGCACCCCGGCCAGACCGAAAAACTTGCCGAAGGAACGCAGCACGATCAATCCGACCTGATGGGCAAACGGCGCGAGGCTCAGCTGCGGTGTGTTGTCCATGAACGCCTCATCCACTACCAGCCAGCCACCGCGCTGGGCCAGCCGCGCGTGCCAGTCGAGCAAGCGATCAGGCGTCAGGTTCAACCCCGTGGGATTGTTTGGATTGACCACCACCAGCACGTCGAAACTGTCGATAAAGAAGTCGACTTCCTGTTCCACCACTTCGCGCACGATGTAGCCGTTGCGACGCCACGCTTCGGCATGTTCGGCATAACACGGTGACAGCACGCCGACTTTGCCTGCGCGACGCAAACGCGGCAGCAGCTGGATGGCCATTTGCGACCCGGCCACTGGCAATGCCTGCAATGTGCCGTAGTAATCACAGGCAGCGTGCTCCAGACCGTCGTCGGCTTCCGGCAGCCGCGCCCAGGCCCGCATTGGAATCTCCGGCACCGGAAACGGCCAAGGCGCCAGACCGGTCGACAGGTCCAGCCACTCACCTTCGTCTATGCAATATTCGAGCGCGGCCTTGCGCAACCTTCCACCGTGCTCAAGCATAAAACTCGGCCCCTATGCAGAGAATCAGCAGCCATAACCATACCCCGCGCTGGACCAATTGCCAGCCTCGGTCGATGGAGTCGGCGTCCGCTGGCGGGCCTTCGCCCAGTTGAGGACGCTGATGCAGTTCACCGTGATAAATCGCCGCCCCGCCCAACTCGACACCCAGCGCTCCTGCCCCTGCCGCCATCACCGGACCGGCATTCGGGCTGTCCCAGGTCGGGCCCTGAAGGCGCCAGCACTTCAGCGCCAGCCGGGTTTTGCCCAGCAACGCGTAGGTCAATGCCACCAACCTTGCGGGAATGTAATTAAGCACATCGTCGATCTTCGCCGCCGCCCAGCCAAAACGCTCAAAGCGTTCATTACGATAGCCCCACATCGCATCCAGCGTGTTGCTCAAACGGTAGAGCACCACGCCGGGAGCACCGGCCACGGCAAACCAGAACAGCGCCGCGAACACCGCGTCGCTACCGTTCTCCAGTACCGATTCGGTGGCGGCGCGGGCGACTGCGGTTTTATCCAGATCGCTGGTCTGGCGGCTGACCAGATAGCCCACGCGTTTGCGTGCTTCCTCAAGATCATCACTGCGCAGCGCCTTGGCCACGGGCTCGACATGTTCACCGAGGCTGCGCATGCCGAGCGCGCAATACAGCGCGAGAATCTCGACGATCCAGCCGACATAAGGCGCCCAGGAAAATGCAGTCGCCAACAAGGTCAGCGGCAACACGGCGATCACCCACGCCGTGACGCCATGGCTGCGCCAGCCGCGACCTTCACCGTTGAAACGTTGTTCGATGCGGTCGGCAAAACGGCCGAACGCCACCAGCGGATGCCAGCGTTTGGGTTCACCCAGCAGCGCATCCAGCGCAACCGCGGCGACACTCAACAACGCCACACTCATTGACTCACTCCCCAATAATTTTCATACAACAGTTCACTCAGCGGACGCGCCTGCGCCCAGCCTTCGAGCACCAGCATCGGTGCCGGATAAAATGCCTCGACCGGCCCCAGGCACAGCACCGCCAGCGGCTTCGCGCCGGGCGGCAACTGCAACAAATCCGCCAGGGCTTGTGGCTCGAACAGCGACACCCAACCCATGCCCAGTCCTTCGGCGCGGGATGCCAGCCACAGGTTCTGGATCGCGCAGGACAACGAAGCCATGTCCATTTCCGGCAACGTGCGCCGACCGAAAACATGGCGCTCTCGATCCTCCGTCAACGCGGCGACCAGCACCTCGGCACAATCGTTGATGCCTTCGACCTTGAGTTTCATGAACTCGTCGCTGCGCTCACCGAGGGCTTCGGCGGTGCGGATGCGCTCTTCTTCCACCAGTTGCTGAATCTGTCCGCGTAGAGCCCGATCGCTGATACGGATAAAGCGCCACGGCTGCATCAGCCCCACGCTGGGCGCCTGATGCGCGGCTTCGAGCAGACGTCGGAGTAGTTCTGGCTCGACCGTGCCGCCGCTGAAGTGACGCATGTCGCGACGTTCGGCGATGGCGCGGTAGACCGCTGCGCGCTCGGTTTCGGAGAAGGTGTTGTCAGTCATGACCGCTTCGCTGGCAAGCCAGTTCCTACAGGATTGAGGTGGTCCCTTGTAGGAGCGGGCTTGCCAGCGAAGGCGTCCTGAAGGTCGGGCGCAAAAAGCGCGGCAATCGCTGAGGGATTGGACGGAAAATAAAAGTGCACATAAGAAGCGGTCATCCGCCCCTCACGATAAACCGCCTCGGCCCCTCGCCCGCCGTTAGGGCTCAAGCCCCGGGCAATCGGCGTCAGCTCAGTGGTGGTCAGCGAGTGATGATACGTGTGTCCGCGCAACGACCCTTCCGGCAGCTCGACCGCTTGCAACGCCAGCGCGGCCAGGCGTTTTTGCATCACCGCATCACCGGCCAGCAAGCCAACCAGTTCGGCGCGAACACCGTCGACATCGGTCAACGAATCGAGCAGATAAAGCATGCCGCCACACTCAGCGAGCAATGGCTTGCCTGCCCCGTGGTGTGCACGGATCGCGTCAAGCATCGCGGTGTTTTTCGACAGCGCAACATGGTGCAATTCCGGATAACCGCCCGGCAGATAGAGACTGTCTACCTCCGGCAACACGCTATCGCGGATCGGCGAGAAGAATGACAACTCGGCGCCCATCGCCCGCAACAGGTCCAGGCTCGCGCCGTAGGTGAACGCAAAAGCTTCGTCCCGGGCCACGGCGATACGCACACCGGCCAGCAACGGTTCGACGTCAATCACGTCCGGCGCCGCGAACGCCACTGCGGGCGGCAGCGCCACCTCGCAACTGCTGGCCAAGGCATCGGCGGCCGCATCGAGGCGCACATCGAGATCGTTCAATTCACTGGCCTGCACCAGACCGAGGTGCCGACTCGGCAATTCGATTCCGGTTTCCCGGGACAAGGCGCCGTACCAACGCAGTCCCTCGGTCAGGCTACCTTCGAGCAACTGCGCATGGCGCAACGTACCGACGCGGTTGGCCAGCACACCGGCAAACGGCAAGTCCGGCTGATAACGCGCCAGCCCCAACGCCAATGCGCCGAAGGTCTGGGCCATGGCGGTGCCGTCAATGACGCCCAGCACCGGCACACCGAAGTGCCGCGCCAGATCCGCACTGGACGGCGTTCCGTCAAATAAACCCATGACGCCTTCGATCAGGATCAGGTCGGCTTCGCCGGCGGCTTCCCACAACAGACGGCGACTTTCCTGCTCGCCCACCATCCACATGTCCAGTTGATACACCGGCGCACCACTGGCACGCTCGAGAATCATCGGGTCGAGAAAGTCTGGCCCGCATTTGAACACGCGAACCTTGCGCCCCTGGTTGCGATGCAAACGGGCGAGCGCGGCGGTGACGGTGGTCTTGCCCTGACCGGAGGCCGGCGCGGCGATCAGTACCGCCGGGCAATGACGTGGTTGATTCACAGCTCGACGCCTTTCTGCGCTTTGATGCCGGCCTGGAAGGCGTGCTTGAGCATGCCCATTTCGGTGGCGGTGTCGGCCATCTCGATCATTTCCGGCTTGGCGGCGCGGCCCGTGACGATCACATGCTGCATCGGCGGCCGCGCCTGCAAATCGCTGAGCACCTGATCGAGGTCAAGGTAGCCATGCTTGAGGGCGATGTTCAATTCATCGAGCACCACCAGGCCGACGGACGGATCGCGCAGCAGTTCGCGGGACACTTCCCAGGCCGCTTCGGCGGCGGCGATGTCGCGCTGGCGATCCTGGGTTTCCCAGGTAAAGCCCTCGCCCATCACATGGAAACGCACTTGCTCCGGGAAACGGCGGAAGAACAACTCTTCGCCCGTGCTGTTACGCCCCTTGATGAACTGCACCACACCGCATTGCATGCCGTGGCCCATGGCGCGCGCGAGCATGCCGAACGCCGAACTGCTCTTGCCTTTGCCGTTACCGGTCAGCACCAGCAACAGGCCGCATTCATTCGGGGAATTGGCGATGCGTTCGTCGATCACCGCTTTTTTGCGCTGCATGCGCGCCAGGTGGCGTTCGTCACGATCGGGGGTGTCAGTCATGGGGAAGCTCTCCGTTGAGGCGGGAATAACGGCGGGCAGGCACAAAAAAAGAAGGCAACAAGCCTGGCATCGCCCACCGTGATGCCGTTGAATGAATCAGGCCGGTCTCCGGGCTCATGAGCGGTTTGCACCCGACTGCGCGCCTTCCCATATCGACCCTCGATACAGTGGCTCAAAGCTCAGTCTTCACTCATTTACCGTTGCGGGGGCAGCGCCGGGATCATGACCTTCAACAGTTTGAAGAGCTCATTCACCGGCTTCCCTGTTTCACTCTGTCGACCCAAGCCACAGAGCACCTGAAACAAGCCGCGAAGGTTAGAGGGTTGGGGGTGGAGCGTCAATTAAAGCCGGGACGTCGGATGGGAATATCGACTGGCGCTCAATATTCTGACGCCAATCTTGTGCCTCGCCCCCAGCAGCGATATCAAATAGCCACAAACCCACAACACAATAACAAGGGTGAGCCCCATGCAAGGCATGATCATCAGCAATCCAAAACTGGAATTCCTGCGCCCGGTACTGGAACGCTGGTTCGACTGTATTGACCGCTACAATGCCGTGCGCGGTGACGGTGACGCGCCCTACTGGCACGACGAAAAAGCCAATCTGGGACTGCTTTCAGCCGCCGCCTGGATGGCCGAAATGGTCACGCTGCAACACACGCAAACGCGCAAGCAAACCGAAGACGGCGAGCGCAACAGTCGCGCCGATCTGCTGCTTGCCTCGCCCGAAACCCGTGCCTATTTCCAGGCGACCCAGCGCTGGCCACGGGTCAACAGTCTCGATCTGACCCAGGCGTTGCTCGACATCACCAGCGACGCCAAACGCGTGAGCCACGCCAGCGACCTGAGACTCGGCTGCCTGTTCGCTGCACCGCAAAAAGCCCAGCAAGGTGCTACGCCAGAAGAGCTCCAGGACATGGTCGATGACCTGCAAAAAATAAACACCTGCGCCGTTGCCTGGTATTTCCCTTACGCCTATCGCAAATTGCGCAACGAAGCCGGCCACTATCATCCCGGTATTGCCGTGCTTTTGAAGGAAGCGCACGGCTGAAGGTTGAACCATCAAAAGGCAACACTTCTCTATGATGAGAACAAGGCATTCATAGGGAAGATCAGTATGCGCACAGCCCCGTTCGTTTTCGTTATCGCCCTCACTGGAGGGCTCGTCGCCTGTGGCGAGACCTCCAGCCTGCAAGTCTCCGACGGCACCGGCCCATCTCCCCAACTGCCCGAACCCAGTAAAACCCTGATCCCGACAGTCAACATCGCACCCGCCATCGGCTGGCCTGCGGGCGTGAAACCCATTGCCGCCGCAGGCACTCAAGTGACGGCTTTTGCCGAAGACCTTGATCACCCGCGCTGGCTCTATGTACTGCCAAACGGCGACGTGTTGGTGGCCGAAACCAACGCCCCGGCCAAACCCGATGATGGCAGTGGCATCAAGGGCTGGATCACCAAGAAAGTGATGGGCCGCGCCGGGGCCGGCGTGCCGAGCGCGAACCGCATCACCTTGCTGAGGGACAAGGATCACGACGGTATCGCCGAAACCCGCAGCGTGTTTCTGGAGAACCTCAATTCACCGTTCGGTATGACACTGGTCGGCAATGACTTCTACGTGGCCGACACGGACCGCCTGCTGCGCTTTCACTATGAGCATGGCGATACCGAAATCAAGTCCCCACCGATCAAAGTGGTCGACTTGCCGGGAGGCCCGTTGAATCACCACTGGACCAAAAATGTCATCGCCAGCAAGGATGGCCGCAAGCTCTACGTCACCGTGGGCTCCAACAGCAACGTCGCCGAAAACGGCATGGATAAAGAGGAAGGTCGCGCCGCGATCTGGGAAGTGGATCGCACCACCGGCAACCAGCGGATTTTCGCTTCAGGCTTGCGCAACCCCAATGGCCTGGCCTGGGAACCGCAAAGTGGCGCCCTATGGACCGCCGTCAACGAGCGCGATGACATCGGCAGCGACCTGGTGCCCGATTACATCACCTCGGTGCAGGATGGCGCCTTCTACGGCTGGCCGTTCAGCTATTACGGCCAGCACGTCGATGTTCGCGTCGAGCCGCAAAATCCGGATCTTGTCGCCAAGTCCCTCAAGCCGGACTATGCCGTCGGCCCACACACGGCCTCACTGGGCCTGACGTTTGCCGAAAACAGCAAACTGCCAGCACCGTTCACCCAAGGTGCATTCATTGGTCAGCACGGCTCATGGAATCGCAAGCCGCACAGTGGCTACAAAGTGATTTTCGTGCCGTTCAACGGAGGCAAACCGACCGGTCAGCCGATTGATGTACTGACCGGATTCCTCAATGACGAAGAAAAAGCCATGGGACGGCCAGTGGGTGTGGTGATTGATCGGCAGGGGGATTTGCTGGTGGCCGACGATGTAGGGAACAAGGTGTGGCGGGTGTCGGCTGTAAAATAGACAGCAAAAGATCGCAGCCTGCTGATGACTACCGTTTGCGGCAGAGCGTCAATCCATCGCCTATCGGCAACAGGGACAGATCCACTCTCGCGTCATCTTTCAACGCTCGATTAAGCGCCTGGATCGCACGGGTGTCTTTGCTCTCGGGATTTGCCTCAAGAACCCGGCCACTCCACAGGGTGTTATCGAACACCGCCAGCCCACCTACCCGCAACAGACGCAGCGAATGCTCCAGGTAGGCGGGATAGTTGGCCTTGTCGGCATCGATGAAAATCAGATCGAATTGACCTGGTTGGTCCAGCTTGCCAAGCGTCTCCAGCGCAGGCGCCAGACGCAGGTCGATTCGCCCGGCCAGCCCTGCCTCGAGCCAGTAACGGCGGGCGGTGGCATTGTAATCACCCGGAACGTCGCAACAGATCAGTGAACCGTCATCCGGCAATGCCGTCGCCATGCACAGGGCGCTGTAACCGGTGAAGGTGCCGATTTCCAGCACACGCCTGGCGCCGGTGAGTTTCACCAGCAGTGCGAGAAACTGCCCTTGCTCCGGCGCCACTTGCCAGCGCGCCATGGGCAGTGCCTGGGTTTCATCGCGCAGGCGCTTGAGCAGCGGCGTTTCGCGCAAAGAGACGTCGAGCAGGTATTGATACAACGCATCATCGAGATTGAGCGTGCGAGCGGTCATGACCACAACCTCTGGCGATTATCGATTGCGCGCCAGATGCTCCGGTTGCAGAACGCGCTTGGCGCTGAGATAGGCTTTCTGCCAATAGTTCTTGGACAAGCTGTCGAGCTTCACGGTGCCGCCGGTGGCGGGTGCATGGACGAAGCGTCCCTCGCCGACATAAATCCCGGCATGATTGACCTGGGAAGCGCCATTGGTGGCGAAGAAGATCAGGTCACCCGATTGCAGACCTTCCTTGCCGACGTTGGCCGCTTGCATCGTGATCATCTCGCGGGTGGTGCGCGGCAAGGAAATACCGGTAACGTCACGGTACACATAACCGATCAGACCACTGCAATCAAAACCCGAATCCGGTGTATTGCCACCCCAACGATAAGGCGTGCCTACGAGACCAAGGGCGCGAAACAGTACGTCTTCCGCTTCGGGCGAAAACGCTTGGGATGGACCGAAAACGATGGGAGCGCGAACCACCGGCGCAGGAGGCGGCGTACGGCTGGCACAGGCGCTGAGCAGCGCTGCGAGGAACATGATTGCGAGGCGGGCCGACATCGTCATAAGCAGAACATCCTGATCTGGCTGCGGCTTTTTTCTGCTGGGAGCGCAGAAAAGAAAACCGCCTGCGTGTGACGCAGGCGGTTTGCCATCATTAATAGATCAGAATTCTAGCGGCTATCCGGCAAACTTCAAGTAAGACTTTAAGTTCACCTTACAAATTGTCCGCTTATTTGCGGGCAGTGACGATTGGCGACGCGTTTGGCGCCATTGCCAGGGCACGCTTGGCTTCGATGAAAGTCTTGCTCCAGTAGCTATCACCCAGGCTATCGATCCGCACACCACCACTACGACGGCTGCTGGAATGGATGAACTGGTTGTCGCCGAGGTAGATCCCGGCGTGACTGACGCGACCGCGACGGCCGTTGGTTGCGAAGAACAACAGGTCGCCCGGCTCAAGCTTGCTGCGCGAGACCAGAGGGGCGTCAACGTTAATCATTTCGCGAGTGGAACGAGGCAGGTTCATGCCCGCTTCTTCGCGGAACAGGTAACCGATGAAGCCACTGCAATCGAAACCGGCTTCAGAGGTGCCGCCGAAACGGTAACGGGTACCGATCAGGGACATGCCACGTTCAAGGATGCTGTCGGCCAGAACCGGCAATTGATACGACTTGCCGCCGGCGAAATCGGCGAGCTCTTTTTCGTTCGCCTGTTCTTCTTGCTCCAGCGCTTCCTGATAAAGAGAAGAAGACTGGGCTGTAGCGGAGTTCTTGACCTGCTGTTGCGATGCTTGCTGAGTCACAGGTGTGTGAGCAGCGCAACCGAACAACAGGGTAACGAGTGCGAGAGGCACGAGGGGTGCGAAGCGATTTAGCATGGGCACGACCGTGGCTGATAGTTGTAAAGAAGCCGAGACTATGCCCGCTATCAACCTCATTTGCAAATTCAATCGATCTTTATGTGACTTCTCGGTTTCTCGTTAACATCTAAGCGCTTAAGCCCATTTTGAACATTCACGCAGCCTGTCACTCGACAGGAAAGCGGATTTTTTTGGCGCCTGAAATATGCCAAACCCGCTAAACCTCTCGGTTTCAGCGGGTTTTACCAGCCCAGGGTTTCTTTCAAAAACGGGATCGTCAGCTTGCGTTGAGCCTGAAGAGAGGCCTGATCGAGACGTTCAAGCAGCTCGAACAGCGCACTCATGCTGCGGGTGCCCCGCGTCAGAATGAAATGCCCCACTTCGTCAGTCAGGTGAAGACCACGACGGGATGCGCGCAATTGCAGCGCACGCAACTTGTCTTCATCGGAAAGCGGACGCATCTGAAAGATCAGCGCCAAGGTGAGTCGGGATTTGAGATCCGCCAGTTTCACCGGCAACTCTCGGGGAGAGGTCGATGCGGCAATCAGCAGGCGTCGGCCGCTGTCACGCAAGCGATTGAACAGATGGAACAGCGCCTCTTCCCAGTCCGCCTTGCCGGCGACCGCCTGCAGGTCATCCAGACAGACCAGTTCGTACTGTTCGAGGTTGTCGAGAATTTCTATACCACGATCCAGCAGTTCGGCCAGCGGCAGATACACCGCCGGCTCCCCCATCTGCTCGAAGCGCAGACAGGCCGCTTGCAACAGGTGCGTACGCCCTACCCCATCCTTGCCCCAAAGGTAGATCAGGCTTTCGGTCCAGCCGGCGTCGGCTTCGCAAAGCCGCTCGACATAGCCGAGTGCAGCGGCGTTGGCGCCTGGGTAGTAATTGATAAAGGTGGCGTCGTCACGCAGACGCACACCTAGGGGCAGCTGAATCGGTTTCATGCTGACTGAACAGTTCCAAAGGAACCGTTAGTGGCCTCTGTGTAAAGTTTGCGAAGTTTATACCCGTGGCGCTGGTCGCACAATGCGACAGACCACAAGCAAAATCAAAGGTTTGCGTTAACGCTACGGTTTTATGACCGTTTGTTTGGCGGTCAGTGCGACCGCCACCCACTCATCATGTCGCTACGGTCCCTCGCCACTGGCGTAGATATCAGAGTCTTTATACAAATCATGGACATGACGCACCAGCACCATGATCACTGCGGCCACGGGTAGCGCCAGCAGCACACCGGTAAAGCCGAACAACTCCCCGCCAGCCAGAATCGCGAAAATTACCGCGACCGGGTGCAACCCGATCCGGTCGCCGACCAGCAACGGCGTCAGCACCATGCCCTCCAGCGCCTGACCGACCATGAACACCGCCACGATACCCAGCATGGGATACAAATCACCGCCAAACTGAAACAGGCCGGCGATCAATGCCGCGCCGATGCCGATGATGAATCCCATGTACGGCACAATTGCCGCCAGACCGGCAATCATACCGATCAACAGCCCCAGCTCCAGACCGACCAGCATCAGCCCCGCTGCGTAAATCACGCCCAATGCGACCATCACCATCAACTGCCCGCGAACGAACGCGCCGAGTACTTCGTGGCATTCGCCTGCCAGGGAGACCGCACGCTCCTCGCGATCACGAGGTAATAGATTGCGGATTTTGACCATCATCACGTCCCAATCCCGCAGCAGGTAAAAACTCACCACCGGGATCAGCACCAGATTCGCCATCAAGCCTATCAACGCCAGGCCCGAAGCCGTCGCCTGGCTCAATACCACGCCGACGATGTCCGTGGTTTGGCCCATGTGTTCACTGATCGCGGCCTTGAGTTTGTCGAACTTCCAGAATCCGTCCGACAACCCGAATTTGGACTGCGCCCAAGGCAATGCCGTGTGCTGCAACCAATCGAGCATTTGCGGCGCCAGCTCATACAACCGGAACAACTGCTTGACGAGCATCGGCACCAGCACCAATAGCAGCGCGGTAAAGATCAGCGTGAACACGGCAAACACCGCCACCACACCCCAAGTCCGCGACAGACCGGCCTTTTCCAGGCGGTCTACCAACGGATCGAACAGATAGGCCAACAGTAGCGCCACCAGAAAAGGCGTCAGAATCGGATGCAACAACCAGACAAACACGCAAAGCAGGACCACCCCACCCAGCCAGAACCAACGCCGAGAATCGGCCATGTACCACTCCTGCTTCTATATAAGGAACGAAAAACTACCAACGAAAACGCAACTGCGGTACAGGAGCGGCGACTGGCGCTACGGCGGGCGCCGAACCTTGGGCAACAGGCTGGACAGGAGCCACTGGCACGGGTGCTTGCTCGACCGGCATTTCCTGCAGTTTTGCCAGCGACATCTGCGCTCTCAACTGATCGGCGCTACCGTTGACCCGGTAAAGAATCCGCTCGCCATCGACACTTTGCAGACGCCCACCGAAGGGCTCAAGCAACCGCCCAAGCGCCGCATATCGCTCAAGACTCATGCCCTGTACTTCTATTAATTGCTGACCCGAAGCACCAGGCTTGGCAACGAATCGTGGTGCCAGGCGCTGATTGACCGCCAACATCACCGCATCGGCCAATGCTGCCTGATCGACCCCCTGTACGGTGCCGGCCTCCTTTTGATCACCCAGCCACAGCCGCCAATTGGCCTGCCACTGCCCACCTTCCTCATGCGCGTGCACCGCCAGCAAGGCATCGGCGTTGTAGCGCTCCGAAGCACCTTGCAACGGTGCTGGGTCAGTGCCTTCCAGATTGGGTGCCGTGGCGACGATCTGCTCATTCAGGTCCGCCAGCGGCAAGCGCAGCGGCAACCCACGATGCTGGGCGGCCCGACGCAGCGGCGCGGCGCTGGCCTGGCCGTCACCTACCAGGCTCGAACCTTCTGTGGAGTCATTCAACCACCAGGCCAGAATCGACGGCCGATTGGCACCCCACATCGGCAGCCCCGCCCGGCGCAGAGCCTGCTCAGTCGTACCCGGATCGAAATCGACTTTCAGCACTTCCGGCGGCCCGGCTTCAAAGCCGTACTGGCTGATGATTTGTTGCGGATCTTTGCGAACCGTCGCCAGCCCCGGGTTTTGCGCAGCCTTGGGATCACCGGTCAGGCGCAGCACCAAGGTGTCCAGCGCACGCTGAGTCGCCTGTTCACGCTCCTCGGGTGACTGGCCATTTACTGGTTCACGCACCTGATAAAGGCCTTTGACGGTTTCGGCATGACTCACAAGGCTGAACAATGACAAACAGCCCACAAACAAGAATTTACAAAAACGCATGGAAGATTCCTGACGACAAGAGCGGCTGAAACAGACCGCATGAAGACGATAGAGCAAGGCTGTGCCCCTCGCCCGACGCAAAACATTCACACGCCCCGGGTAAGTTTTTCGCACTGTCATAACGATAGACGGTTAATCGCGATACTTTATACAGCCATGCAGGTTACTAACGACACCGGGCAATAACGGTTTTTTTTCAGCTGAAATGGCCCTGCTGTCGGCCTGAGGATGGCCGCTGCCGCTCAAGCCTGATAAAATCGCGCGCCTTCGCAGACCGGCAACAGCCGGGCAGTGTCCGAATAGCGCGCATGGCTCTTGCCTACGCAGTTCGGCGGTCCCGCTGGACTCGGTCGTTACCCAGAAATCCCCCCTAAAGGCCTGGATCATGAGCAAGCAACCCTCCCTGAGCTACAAGGACGCCGGTGTAGACATCGACGCCGGTGAAGCATTGGTCGAACGCATCAAGAGCGTCGCCAAGCGCACTGCGCGCCCGGAAGTCATGGGCGGCCTGGGCGGTTTCGGCGCCCTCTGCGAAATCCCGGCCGGCTACAAGCAGCCTGTGCTGGTTTCCGGTACTGACGGCGTCGGCACCAAGCTGCGCCTGGCACTGAACCTGAACAAGCACGACACCATCGGCATCGACCTGGTCGCCATGTGCGTCAACGATCTGGTGGTGTGCGGCGCCGAACCGCTGTTCTTCCTCGACTACTATGCCACCGGCAAACTGAACGTCGACACCGCCGCTCAGGTGGTGACCGGCATCGGTGCTGGCTGCGAACTGTCGGGTTGCTCGCTGGTTGGCGGCGAAACCGCTGAAATGCCGGGCATGTACGAAGGCGAAGACTACGACCTGGCCGGTTTCTGCGTCGGCGTCGTGGAAAAAGCCGAAATCATCGACGGCTCCAAGGTTGCTGCCGGCGATGCCCTGCTCGCCCTGCCGTCTTCCGGCCCGCACTCCAACGGTTACTCGCTGATCCGCAAGATCATCGAAGTGTCCGGTGCCGACATCGAAAACACCCAGCTCGACGGCAAGCCGCTGACCGACCTGCTGATGGCCCCGACCCGCATCTACGTGAAGCCGCTGCTCAAGCTGATCAAGGAAACCGGCGCAGTCAAAGCCATGGCCCACATCACTGGTGGTGGCCTGCTGGACAACATCCCGCGCGTTCTGCCAAAAGGCGCACAAGCGATCGTTGACGTGGCGAGCTGGAACCGCCCAGCGGTATTCGACTGGCTGCAAGAGAAAGGCAACGTCGACGAGAACGAAATGCACCGCGTGCTGAACTGCGGCGTGGGCATGGTCATCTGCGTGGCTCAGGAGCACGTTGAAACTGCTCTGAACGTCCTGCGTGATGCGGGCGAACAGCCATGGGTCATCGGCCAGATCGCCTCCGCTGCCGAAGGCGCAGCCCAGGTTGAACTGAAGAACCTCAAGGCTCATTGATGTCTCAGACCTGTGATGTCGTGGTGCTGCTCTCCGGCACCGGCAGTAACTTGCAGGCCTTGATCGACAGCACGCGGACCGGCGACAGCCCGGTCCGCATCGCTGCGGTGGTTTCCAACCGCGCCGACGCCTACGGCCTGCAACGCGCCAAGGATGCGGGTATCGACACCCGCACCCTGGATCACAAGGCTTTCGAAGGTCGCGAGGCCTTCGATGCCGCGCTGATCGAACTGATCGACGCCTTCAACCCAAAACTCGTGGTACTGGCCGGTTTCATGCGCATTCTCAGCGCCGGATTCGTACGCCACTATCAGGGTCGCCTGCTCAATATCCATCCTTCGCTGCTGCCCAAATACAAAGGGTTACACACTCATCAGCGGGCTCTGGATGCCGGCGACGCCGAACATGGCTGCTCTGTGCACTTCGTCACCGAGGAACTCGATGGCGGACCACTGGTCGTACAAGCAGTAATACCGGTAGAGTTAGATGATTCGCCGCAGAGTCTGGCGCAGCGGGTCCATGTTCAGGAACACCTGATCTACCCGTTGGCCGTGCACTGGTTTGCCGAAGGTCGTCTAGCCCTCGGCGAACAAGGTGCTTTACTGGATGGACAGTTACTCGCGGCCAGCGGCCACTTGATTCGACCCTAGGAGATTTTATGCGTCGCGCCCTGCTCTTCGCTTGCGCCTTGCTTGCCTTGCCCTTTGCACAGGCGGCAGACCTTCAACCGTTCTCCGCCAGCTACACCGCCGACTGGAAACAGTTGCCCATGAGCGGCACCGCCGAACGCAGCCTCGAAAGCCTGGGCGACGGCAAATGGAAGCTCAGCTTCAAGGCGTCGATGATGATCGCCAGCCTGTCCGAAGAAAGCACCCTGACCTTGGACAAGGACACCCTGCTGCCCCATTCGTATCACTTCGAACGTGGCGGCCTGGGCAAAGCCAAGAAAGCCGACCTGGATTTCGACTGGACCGCCAAGATGGTCACTGGCACCGATCGCGGTGACCCGGTCAAGATCCCGCTCAACCGCGGCATGGTCGACAAATCCACCTACCAGCTGGCGCTGCAGCATGACGTAGCCGCCGGCAAGAAAAGCATGAGCTATCAAGTGGTTGATGATGGCGAAGTCGATACTTATGACTTCCGCGTGCTGGGTTCGGAAAAAGTCGACACCAAGGCTGGCCAGATCGAAGCGATCAAGGTCGAGCGCGTACGCGACCCGACACAAAGCAAGCGCATCACCGTTCTGTGGTTCGCCAAGGATTGGGATTACTTGCTGGTTCGCCTGCAACAGGTCGAGACCGACGGCAAGGAGTACAACATCATGCTCCTGAACGGTACGGTCAACGGTAAAGCGGTCAAAGGCAGCTAAGCCGGCTCGATAAGAGAAGCCCCGCAAACGCGGGGCT
Organism: Pseudomonas sp. Irchel s3b5; assembly: GCF_900187435.1. NCBI lineage: Bacteria > Pseudomonadati > Pseudomonadota > Gammaproteobacteria > Pseudomonadales > Pseudomonadaceae > Pseudomonas > Pseudomonas sp. Irchel s3b5. The sequence goes on along the minus strand of NZ_FYDY01000021.1, from coordinate 55,877 downwards.
TTTTTTCGCCTGTTGAAAAAACCGGAACGCGTTCCCTCAAGCAGGCTCTATACCTTCAAGGTCTTTTTTGATCGAATGACTTTTCCTGTCGCCTGCGAGGTTTGCCATGACTGTTACCGTCAATACCGTCTCTGCCGAAGGTTTTCGCCACAGCGTACAAATCGACGATCACGAACTCTTTGCCGACGTACCCACCACGGCAGGGGGTGAAGGCTCCGCACCAGAACCCCACGACTATTTCGATGCCGCGCTCGGCGCCTGCAAAGCCTTGACCCTGAAGCTGTACGCCAAGAAGAAAGACATCCCGCTCACGAGCGTCGGTGTCGAGGTCAAACGCGACAACAGCCAAGAACAGAAAGGCAAATACGCACTGCACGTCAAACTCACCCTCAAGGGTGTACTCACCGACGCCCAGCGCGATGAACTGCACCGCGTGGCTGATCGCTGCCCGATCCACAAGCTGATGACCACCTCCGAAGTCAGCATCGAAACCCATCTGTCCGAAGGCGCGTTCAGCCAATAGCGGCAAGGGCTGCGCAAGCGGGTTATGCTCGACGGCATCACCCGCTCAGCCTGGAATGCACCATGAACACTCCGCTCGTGATCCGCCCTCGCGCCGAAGATGTCGAAGGCCAGCCGATTCTTCGCCCGTTGCCGTCGGCCAAGTGCCGCAGCGTCGGGCCATTCGTGTTTTTCGACCACATGCTGGAAACCCGTTATCCGGCCGGCAAAGGCATGAACATTCGCCAGCACCCGCACATCGGCCTCTCCACCCTCACCTACCTGTTCCAGGGGCAGATTCAGCACAAGGACAGCCTCGGCTCAGATCAAGTGGTCGGGGCGGGCGACGTCAGCTGGATGACGGCCGGCAGCGCCATTGCCCATGTTGAACGCACACCTGAGGCGCTGAAAGAAAGCGGCTTCACGATGCACGGCTTGCAGATCTGGCTGGCCTCGCCCAAGGACCATGAACAAGGTCCTGGCCATTACAGCCACCATCCGGCGTCCACGCTTCCGGTCAGCAACAACCTCGGCGTGAAGATTCGCATGATTGCTGGGACAGGCTTTTGCCTGGAATCACCGGTGCCGGTGCTTTCACCTACGTTGTATGCCGAATTGAACCTGCAAACAGCGACAACGTTGCTGATTCCGACCGAGCACGAAGAACGAGCGCTGTATGTGTTGAGCGGTGAGGTGCAACTGGATGGCGAGCCAATTGAGCCGCACACGTTAGTGGTGTTGCCAGGCGGCGAAGAAATGACTGTGTTCGCCGAAAGCGACAGTCATGCCGTTGTGTTCGGCGGTGCACCGCTGGATGGACCAAGACGGATCAATTGGAATTTCGTGGCGAGCGATCCAGCGGCCATCGATGAGGCGCGCCGTCGCTGGGCGGCCGGGGATTGGCCGACGGTGCCGGGGGAAGTTGAGCGGATCGAATTGCCCTGATGCTTGCAGCGCCTGTGATTGCCTCATCGCTGACAAGCCAGCTTTTACAGTTGACCGGCTCATTCCCGAAATTGCGTGCGGCACAATCCCTGTAGGAGCTGGCTTGCCAGCGATGGCGATCGTGAGGATCGCTATCGCCAGCAAGCCGGCTCCTACAGGTTTCGTTGCTCAGCGCTTATTCAATCCTTGAACACTTCATCCAGCAAATTATGCATCGACGTAAACGCCCGAGCGGCGACTTTGGCGTCGTACATCATCATCCCCGGTACATTGGCGTGCGGATCGGTGAACGAGTGGAACGCACCGCCGTAGCTCAGCAACTGCCAATCCACACCCGCCGCATTCATTTCATCTTCGAACGCCGGCAATTGCTCCTTCGGCACCAAAGGATCGGAAGCACCGTGCAGCACCAACACCTTACCCTTGATGTTTTTCGCATCAGCCGGATTCGGTGTGTCCAGCGTGCCATGGAACGAAACAGCCGCCTTCACCGGCGCACCGGTACGAGCGAACTCCAGCGCACAGCAACCGCCGAAGCAGAAACCGAAAGTCGCCAGTTTCGACGTATCAACGGCCACCTCACCCTGGCTTTGCAGCTGTTCGAACGCCACCTGCATGCGCTTGCGCAGCAACGGGCGGTCATTCTTCAACGGCATCATCGCCGCGCCCGCCTCGTCATTGTTGGTCGGACGAACCGATTGCCCGTAGAGGTCCGCGATCAGCACCACGTAGCCTTTGGCCGCCACCGACTTGGCGATCTCCTCGGCACCGGCGCTGACGCCCATCCAGTTCGGCGCCATCAACAGACCCGGACGCGGGCCTTTATGGTCGACATCGAAGGCCAGGCGGCTTTCGTAATCTCGTCCATCAATCTGATAGGCAACGGAACGTACAGTAATTTGGCTCATTTCTGACTCCTGATTGTTGAACACCAGAATGAAAAAAACCCGCCGAAGCGGGTTTTTCTACAACACAGTTAAGCCGATAGTTCGACCAGCAGCTTGTTCAGACGGCGCACGTACGCCGCCGGGTCTTTCAAGCTGTCGCCGGCTGCCAGAGCCGCCTGATCGAAGAGGATGTGCGACAGGTCGCCGAAGCGCTCGTCGCTCTGCTCGTTGTCGAGCTTCTCGATCAGCGGATGAGCCGGGTTGAATTCGAAGATCGGCTTCGAATCCGGAACCTTCTGACCGCTGGCCTCCAGGATCTGACGCATCTGCAAGCCCAGGTCCTGCTCACCGATGGCCAGAATCGCCGGGGAGTCGGTCAGACGATGGGAAACCCGCACTTCAGCAACGGATTCGCCCAAGGCGGCTTTCAGACGCTCAACCAGACCTTCTTTGGCCTTGGCGACTTCTTCCGCAGCCTTCTTGTCCTCCTCCGAGTCCAGGTTGCCGAGGTCCAGGTCACCGCGCGCCACGTCGACAAAGCTCTTGCCGTCGAAATCGCTGAGGTAGCTCATCAGCCACTCGTCGATGCGGTCGGTCAGCAGCAGCACTTCGATGCCTTTCTTGCGGAAGACTTCCAGGTGCGGGCTGTTTTTCACTTGCGCGTAGGTTTCGCCGGTCAGGTAGTAAATCTTGTCCTGACCTTCCTTGGCGCGTGCCAGGTAATCCGCCAGGCCGACAACCTGTTCGCCGTCGTCACCGTTGGTCGATGCGAAACGCAGCAGGCCAGCGATTTTCTCTTTGTTGGCGAAGTCTTCTGCCGGGCCTTCTTTCATAACCTGGCCGAAGTTTTTCCAGAAGCCTTTGTATTGCTCAGGCTCGTTCTTCGCCAGTTTTTCCAGCATGTCCAGAACGCGCTTGGTCAGTGCCGACTTCATGGAGTCGATGATCGGGTCTTTCTGCAGGATTTCCCGCGACACGTTCAGCGACAGGTCGTTGGAATCGACCACGCCCTTGATGAAGCGCAGGTACAACGGCAGGAAGGACTCGGCCTGATCCATGACAAATACACGCTGCACGTACAGCTTCAGGCCTTTCGGCGCTTCACGCTGGTACAGGTCGAACGGCGCACGGGTCGGCACGTACAACAGCGAGCTGTATTCCAGCTTGCCTTCGACCTTGTTGTGGCTCCAGCTCAGCGGATTTTCGAAGTCGTGAGCGATGTGCTTATAGAACTCCTGGTATTCCTCGTCCTTGATCTCGGTACGCGGACGGGTCCACAGAGCACTGGCGCGGTTGACGGTTTCCCATTCAACGGCCGGCTGCTCTTCGCCTTCGGCAGCGGCCACTTCTTTCGGCAACTCGATCGGCAAAGCGATGTGATCGGAGTACTTCTTGATGATGTTGCGCAGACGCCAGCCATCGGCGAATTCGTCTTCAGCAGATTTCAGGTGCAGGACGATGCGAGTGCCACGGTCGGCCTTTTCGACGGTAGCGACTTCAAAGTCGCCTTCGCCTTTGGACGACCAGTGCACGCCTTCGCTGGCAGCAGCGCCGGCACGACGGCTGTACACGTCAACCTTGTCGGCGACGATGAAGGCGGAGTAGAAGCCAACACCGAATTGACCGATCAGGTGCGAGTCTTTTTTCTGGTCACCGCTCAGGTGCTTCATGAAATCGGCGGTGCCAGATTTGGCGATGGTGCCCAGATGGGTGATCGCGTCTTCGCGGCTCATGCCGATACCGTTGTCTTCGAGGGTGACGGTTTTAGCGTCCTTGTCGAAGCTCACACGGATTTTCAGTTCGGCGCCACCTTCCAGCAGCTCTGGCTTGGCCAGGGCTTCGAAACGTAATTTATCGACAGCGTCAGAGGCGTTCGAGATCAATTCGCGAAGGAAAATTTCCTTGTTGGAATACAGCGAATGGATCATGAGGTGCAGCAGTTGCTTCACCTCGGTCTGGAAGCCCAGGGTTTCCTTTTGAGTTTCCACACTCATGGTCATCAAACTCCAATCAGATGGCATAAGCCGCGACCTGAATGATCGACGGCGGGTTGTCCTCAGAGTTTGGGGCACCAATCAGGATTTCAAGGGCTCTTCGACTTTGAAATGCGCGCGGGCCGTGGCAATGGGTTCGGCCTCGGTGCTTTGCCAGGCGGTAATCGCCACATTGGCGACCCTGCGACCCTGGCGACACACCTGGCAACGGGCCCAGGTATCGCGAAATTGCCCGGCCCGCAGGTAGTCCAGGGAAAAGTCGATAATCTTCGGTACGCCGGGCGATCCGGTTGCAATCAGCAGGTGCAACGCGGCGGACAATTCCATGAAACCGGCGATCACACCGCCATGAATGGCCGGCAGCAGAGGGTTGCCGATGTTGTCCTTGTTGGCCGGCAGACGAAACAGCAATTCGTCGCCCACCCGTGAGCATTCGACGCCGATCAACGTGGCGTACGGAATCAACTGCAACAGTGAGCTGTAGTCGCCCCGCTCATGAGCCGCTTGCAGTTGCTCCTGAAGGCTAATAGTCATTTCGTGTCTCCGGCAATGACGCCACCAAAGCCCTTGGTGCCTTTAATACCCTTGCCCATGCGCATGAACGTGCCCACCACATGGGCGATGGGATGCTCCGGATCGTCCTGATAGGCGAAGCCGCGCGCAAAGATCACGTCGGTGGTCACCCGGTAGCACTGGGCAAAACCGTAGACGTCTTTATGGGGCTCGGCGGCGTGCATGTAGTCGATGCGCAGGTCGAGGGTCGGACACACTTCGAATTCCGGCAGCACGCACAGTGTCGACATGCCACAAGCCGTGTCCATCAACGAGGTCAAGGCGCCGCCATGAATGACGCCGGTTTCGGGGTTGCCGACAATTTGCGGACTGTACGGCAGAACAACCGTCAGACCTTCATTGTTGGCGCTATGAACTCGCAACCCGAGTACCTGGCAATGCCGCAATGCCGACAGGAATCGTGTAGCACGCTCAAAAACGGGGTTTTCAGCCATTTGATAAAAACTCTTGAAGTGTTGGCCCGACGCCGTAGAAATCCCGGTAAAAGTTCCGCGTTAAAACAAACTTATATATCTGCAAAAATCGTGGAACTTAACCCGAACGCCCATGCTCTTAAGGCCAGTAGATATTTTCCATAAGGAGAAACACCCATGCGTAAGACTTTAGCTATTGCCTTGATGTTGACCGCTTCCCTCGGTCTCGCTGCCTGCGATAAAAAATCCGAGGACAAAGCTCAAGATGCCGCCAAACATGCTGAGCAAGCTCAGCAGGACATGAACAAAGCTCAGGATAAAGTGAACGACGCTGCGAAAGAAAACGCCGAAGCTGCCAAAGCTCAGGCTGAATCGAACGCAGCAGCGGCTAAAGAAGCCGCTCCGGAAGCACCTAAGAACTAAATCGGTTTTTAGCGTGATAAAAGAAAACCCGCCAAGTGCGGGTTTTCTTTTGCCTGGAGCTTTTGTTGTCGCGTTAGCGCTAGAGCAAAATCGTTCGAAAAGTCGGACTAACCATCAGTAACAACGAACAGACCAATCCCACCACCCAAACCAGACTGCGCTGCCAGGCCAGGTCTTTCCAGTAACAGACCAGGTAGATCACTCGCGAAATCACGAAGATGATCGCCAGCAAATCGATGAGCCATCCTGCCGTTTGAGTGGTATGCGCCATCAACACGCCTACCGCAAACAACAAGAACGCTTCGAAACTGTTCTGATGGGCCGCCACCGCGCGGGCGCCCAAACCAGTGAGTTGTGCCTGCTGTTCGCGTGGCTGGTGATTGTTGTAACCACCCTGCTCTTTCATCGCTTTGGTCACGGGCATACGCGCCACGAAGATCAGCAAGGCCGAGATAAACACACACCAGAACGGAATACTCATCAAGCCGCCTCTTTATTTGCTTCGGGCAACGGTGCCTCTGTAGGGGTATAGACCATCACGTCGAGAACGTCGGAGTGAAACTCGCGGCGATACAACACGAAGACCACACCGGCACTCATCAACATGAACAACCAGGGACTGACAAACCAGGCCAGCATGGTCATGCCGAAGTAATAGGAACGCAGCCCAAAGTTGAACTGGTTGGCGGCCATCGAAATAACCCGCGCCGCCCGGGACGCGAAGGCTTTGCGTTCCTGTTCGGACACGTGGCGCTCACCGACCATCGGTGCCGAACCGACCAGAATCGCCGCAAAGTTGTACTGGCGCATGCACCAACTGAAGGTGAAGAACGCATAGACGAACACCAGCGCCAGGCACAGCAGCTTGATCTCCGACATGCCCTGGGACGCCTGTTGCACCATCGGGATGTCGGCCAGCAATGAGACTGCCCGCTCGGAAGCGCCGAGCACCGTGAGAATACCCGCCAGGATGATCAATGTGCTGGAGGCGAAGAATGACGCGTTTCGCTCAAGGTTGCCGATCACGCTGGCGTCAGCGATGCGGTTGTCCCGCAACAGCATGCGACGCATCCAGTCTTCGCGGTACAGGTGCAGGACACTGGCCAGACATGCCGTGTCGCGGCCCTTCCAGCCCGCATAGCGGGTGTAACCGCCCCAGCAGATGACAAACCATACGGCGGCAAGAATGTGGATCAGATTGGCTTGGATGAACGACATGCAGGTCCTTGTGATGTGTTAACGGTGTACATAAACCCTGTGTAAGAGCGAGCTTGCTCGCGAAGGTCGCTCCTACAATCGATTGGGCAATGCTTCGACGTTAGCGCAACGGAAAAGACACCGCACGCCTCACAAAAAAAATGCCCCGTATCGATTGATACGGGGCATTTCTGTTTCTGCTCAAGACCCGCTTGTGGCGGGCCGTTGAAGCTTAAGCCAAGGCTTCGGCGCGTTTGCCCAGCAGGCGATCGCAAACCACGGCAATCACCAACGTCATCACCGATGGCACCAGCCAGGCCAGACCTTGCTCGCTCAGCGGCAGATGGGTCAGTTGAGCTGGCATCCAGTCCGCCAGGCCCGCACCCTTGAGTGCATCGATCAGACCGAAGATGAACGACACCAGCATCACCGGACCGACGATACGGCCCTGCTCATGCCAGAAGTCCTTGCAGAAGCTCAGCGCTACCAGCGCGATGCACGGCGGGTAGATCGCCGTCAGTACCGGGATCGAGAACGCAATGAGCTTGGTCAGCCCCAGGTTGGACACCAGCAACGAGAACGCCGCAAGGATGATGACCAATGTCTTGTAAGACAGCGGCAGTACACGGCTGAAGTACTCGGCGCAGGCACAGGTCAGGCCGACCGCCGTAACCAGGCAAGCCAGGGAAATCAGCACCGCGAGGAAACCGCTGCCCAACGAACCGAAGGTATGCTGGACGTAAGCGTGCAATACCGCCGCGCCGTTGCTCGCACCGGCGGCCACTTCATGGCTGCCCGAACCGAGGCGGAACAGGCTGATGTAAACCAGCGCCAGACCGACGCCGGCTATCAACCCGGCAATGATCGCGTAACGGGTGATCAGCGCTGGTGACTCTACGCCACGGGAACGGATGGCGTTAACGATGACGATACCGAACACCAGTGCGCCGAGGGTATCCATGGTCAGGTAACCATTGATGAACCCCTGGGAGAACGGTGCTGCGACGTACTCGGGCGTGGCAAGGCCAATGTCACCCGCTGGCAAAGCAAATGCCGCGATGCCGAGAACGGCCAGAGCGATGATCTTCAGTGGTGCGAGGAAACGGCCAACGGTATCCAGCAAACGGCCCGGATAGAGCGAGATGAAGAACACCAGCAGGAAGTACACCGAACTGTAGAGGAACAGCGCCAACGGGCTTTCGCCGGTCAATGGCGCAAGGCCCACTTCGAACGATACGGTTGCGGTACGCGGCGTCGCAAACAGCGGGCCGACCGAGAGGTAGCATACCGCCGCCAACAGACCACCAGCGACTTTACCGATCGGGCTGCTCAGCGCATCCATGGCTCCGCCGACCTTGGCCAGCGCCACCACGGTGATCACCGGAAGACCGACCGCCGTGACCAGGAAACCCAGCGCCGCCATCCAGACATGAGGTCCGGACTGTAAACCGACGATAGGCGGGAAGATGATGTTGCCAGCCCCGACGAACAGGGCAAACGTCATAAAACCAAGTGCCAGGATGTCCTGGCCTTTCAACACTTTCATTAAGGAAATACCACACTACTGAATCGGAATTTAGAGAGGGATTTCCCTATGGGTGAGGGAAATGCTGTCAGTCCGTATAAGACCAACCCTTTAAGCGCGTTGCTGCCTTGTGGGCTGCGGACGCAAAAATGGCGCGTAGCCTAACGAATTTGCCCGATAAGCGCACTGTTACGGGGCGAACATTCCGATCTGCGACACCTCTATGTCGCGTTTACGTACGTAATTATCATTTAGACGATAACTATAGGAGCTGGCTTGCCAGCGATGACGGTATATCTGACACACCGGGCAGCCTGAATCGCCAGCAAGCCGGCTCCTACAGATCCCAGAGCCTGCATGAATCCCGGAAACGACAAAGGCCACCCGAAGGTGGCCTTTGTTTGGTGAAGCGTCAGCTAAGCGCGAGGCTTACTTGACAGCCCAACCGGTCAGCTCGGACAAAGCCTTGCCGATGTCTGCCAGCGAACGCACGGTTTTAACGCCTGCGTCTTCCAGGGCAGCAAACTTCTCGTCTGCAGTGCCTTTGCCGCCAGAGATGATTGCGCCAGCATGGCCCATGCGCTTGCCCGGAGGAGCAGTCACACCAGCGATGTAGGAAACAACCGGCTTGGTCACGTGTGCCTTGATGTAGGCAGCAGCTTCTTCTTCAGCCGAACCGCCGATCTCACCGATCATTACGATCGCTTCGGTCTTCGGGTCTTCCTGGAACAGCTTCAGGATGTCGATGAAGTTCGAACCCGGGATCGGGTCACCGCCGATGCCGACGCAAGTCGACTGACCGAAACCGGCGTCAGTGGTCTGCTTCACAGCTTCGTAGGTCAGGGTGCCGGAACGGGAAACGATACCGACCTTGCCTGGCAAGTGAATGTGACCTGGCATGATGCCGATCTTGCATTCGCCTGGAGTGATCACGCCTGGGCAGTTAGGGCCGATCAGGATAACACCCAGCTCGTCGCACTTAACTTTAGCGTCCAGCATGTCCAGGGTAGGAATGCCTTCGGTGATGCAGACGATCAGCTTGATGCCGCCGAAAGCAGCTTCCAGGATCGAATCTTTGCAGAAAGGAGCCGGAACGTAGATCACGCTGGCGGTAGCGCCAGTGGCAGCTACTGCGTCTTTAACGGTGTTGAACACTGGCAGACCCAGGTGCTCGGTGCCGCCTTTGCCTGGAGTTACACCACCAACCATCTTGGTGCCGTACTCGATGGCTTGCTGGGTGTGGAAACTACCTTGCGAACCGGTAATACCCTGGCAGATAACTTTGGTGTCTTTATTGATCAGGACGCTCATTATTTGCCCTCCGCAGCTTTGACAACTTGTTGAGCAGCGTCGGTCAGGCTGGTAGCAGCGATGATGTTCAAACCGCTTTCTGCCAGTACTTTAGCGCCCAGTTCAGCGTTGTTGCCTTCAAGGCGAACAACAACCGGGATTTTCACGCCGACTTCTTTCACAGCGCCGATGATGCCTTCGGCAATCATGTCGCAACGAACGATGCCGCCGAAGATGTTGACCAATACTGCAGCGACGTTAGTGTCGGACAGGATGATCTTGAACGCTTCGGTAACGCGTTCTTTGGTAGCACCGCCGCCCACGTCAAGGAAGTTGGCTGGTTTGCCGCCATGCAGGTTGACGATGTCCATGGTACCCATGGCCAGGCCAGCACCGTTGACCATGCAACCGATGTTGCCTTCCAGTGCTACGTAGTTCAGTTCGAACTTGGCAGCGTGCGCTTCGCGCGGATCGTCTTGCGACGGATCGTGGAAAGTCTTCAGCTTAGGCTGACGGTACATGGCGTTGGCGTCGATGTTGATCTTGGCATCGAGGCAGTGCAGATCGCCGTCAGCCTTGATCACCAGCGGGTTCACTTCCAGCAGAGCCAGGTCGTGATCCTTGAACAGCTTGGCCAGACCTACGAAGATCTTGGCGAACTGAGCAACCTGCTTGCCTTCCAGACCCAGCTGGAATGCCAGCTCGCGACCCTGGAATGGCTGAGCGCCAACCAGTGGATCGATAGTGGCCTTCAGAATTTTTTCTGGAGTGTCGTGAGCGATTTTCTCGATGTCCACGCCACCTTCGGTGGAAGCCATGAACACGATACGACGGCTCGAACGGTCAACGACAGCGCCCAGGTACAGCTCTTTAGCGATATCAGTGCACGATTCAACCAGGATCTTGGTGACTGGCTGACCATTGGCGTCAGTCTGGTAAGTCACCAGACGCTTGCCCAGCCACTGCTGTGCGAAGGCTTTGGCGTCTTCTTTGCTGCGAACCAGCTTAACGCCGCCCGCTTTACCGCGACCACCGGCGTGGACCTGGGCTTTGACAACCCACTCGCTGCCGCCGATTTTGTCGCAAGCTTCTGCTGCTGCTTCCGGGGTGTCTACCGCGTAACCGGTGGAAACTGGCAGGCCGTACTCAGCGAACAGCTGCTTACCCTGATACTCGTGAAGATTCATGCTTATTACCGTCTTCGTTAGGTACTGCGCATTCGGTGCTGCACTCATTCAAGTGCCGCACCACCTTTGACTGCTGCTTGCGTAGCCTTTCCGGACAACCGGTGCAGCTACGCAAGACTGCGTCCAGCGGATATTCCGCGGTGAGTCTTGCGTGCAAGGCTCACGACGGGCCATTCCGCCGTGGTTTCTTATTGTCTTAACGCTTCTTGCGGTTGGCGATGTGAATGGCGCCGCCATTCACTGCCAAAGCTGCTTCGTGCAAGGCTTCAGACAGGGTCGGATGGGAGAAAACCATCATGCCCAGGTCTTCAGCGCTAGTGCCGAATTCCATACCGATCGCGCCCTGCTGAACCAGTTCTGCAGCGCTTGGGCCAATCACGTGGACGCCCAGCACGCGGTCTGTCTTGGCATCTGCGATGACCTTGACGAAACCACCGGTGTCGTTGGCAGCCATGGCACGGCCAGAGGCTGCGAACGGGAAGGTGCCGACGTTAACTTCAACGCCTTCAGCTTTCAAGGCCTGCTCGGTTTTACCGACCCATGCGATTTCCGGGTGAGTATAAATAACCGAAGGGATCAGGTCATAGTTCATCTGGGCCTTGTGGCCCTTGATGCGCTCGACAACCATGATGCCTTCTTCCGACGCCTTGTGCGCCAGCATCATGCCGCGAACCACGTCACCGATGGCGTAAACGCCCGGTACGGTGGTAGCGCAGTGATCGTCAACGTGCACGAAACCGCGCTCGTCCAGGGTCACGCCGCAGTCGGCAGCCAGCAGATCAGTGGTCACCGGACGGCGACCAACGGCTACGATCAGCTTGTCGAAAGTGATGTTCTGTTCGCCTTTGGCATCGGTGTAGTTCACAACGACTTCGTCGCCGTTCACTTTGGAACCGGTGACGCGAGCGCCCAGCTTGATGTCCAGACCCTGCTTGGTCAGGGTTTTCAGCGCTTCCTTGGAAACAGCGGTGTCCGCTGCCATCAGGAAGGTGTCCAGGGCTTCCAGGACAGTCACTTCTGCACCCAGACGCGACCAGACCGAACCCAGTTCCAGACCGATCACGCCAGCGCCGATCACGCCCAGACGCTTCGGTACGGATTGGAATTCCAGGGCGCCAGTCGAATCGACGATCACATTCTGGTCAACCGGAGCTGGCGGAATGTCGATCGGACGCGAACCTGGAGCCAGGATGACGTTTTCGGCTTCGATGATTTCTACCGAGCCGTCTGGCTTGGTGACTTCGACTTTCTTGCCGGCCAGCAGCTTGCCGTGACCCTGGATCGAGGTCACACCATTGGCTTTGAACAGGGTCGCAACGCCGGAGGTCAGGCCTTTGACGATGTTGGCTTTACGGCCAACCATCGCTGGCACGTCCATGGTCACGCCAGCGTGATTGATACCGTGGATCGCGAAACCGTCCTGGGCTTCGTGGAATTTCCACGAGCTGTCCAGCAGGGCTTTGGATGGAATGCAGCCGACGTTCAGGCAAGTACCGCCCAGAGCCAGTTTGCCTTCCTTGTCGGTGTACTTCTCGATGCAGGCAGTGCTGAGGCCGAGTTGGGCGGCCTTGATGGCAGCCACGTAACCGCCAGGGCCCGCGCCGATCACTACTACGTCAAATTTCTGCGACATTCAAAAAATCCTCTTTAGCAATAAAGCTACAAGCCGCAAGTTGCAAGCCTCAAGCCCACTCGCTCGCCTTGAGCTTGGGGCTTGTCGCTTGCAGCTTGCAGCTGCTCTTTAGATATCCAGCAACAGACGAGCCGGATCTTCCAGCAGGTTCTTGATGGTCACCAGGAAGGTCACAGCTTCTTTGCCATCGATCAGACGGTGATCGTAGGACAGGGCCAGGTACATCATCGGGCGAATAACGACCTGACCGTTGATGGCCATAGGACGCTGGATGATGTTGTGCATGCCCAGGATGGCTGCTTGTGGCGGGTTGACGATCGGGGTCGACATCATCGAACCGAAAGTACCGCCGTTGGTGATGGTGAAAGTACCACCGGTCATTTCGTCCATCGACAGTTTGCCGTCGCGGGCTTTCTTGCCGAAGGTGGCGATGCCGCCTTCGATTTCAGCCAGGCTCATCAGTTCGGCGTTACGCAGAACCGGTACAACCAGGCCGCGATCGCTGGAAACTGCAACGCCGACGTCAGCGTAGCCGTGGTAAACGATGTCGCCGCCGTCGATCGAAGCGTTGACAGCCGGGAAGCGTTTCAGCGCTTCGGTGGCCGCTTTCACGAAGAACGACATGAAGCCCAGGCGCACGCCGTTGTGGGACTTCTCGAACAGGTCCTTGTACTTCGAACGCAGTGCCATGACTTCGGTCATGTCGACTTCGTTGAAAGTGGTCAGCATCGCCATGTTCGATTGAGCTTCAACCAGACGCTTGGCCACGGTGGCACGAACGCGGGTCATCGGTACACGCTTCTCGATGCGGTCGCCAGCGGCGAACACAGGAGCGGCAGCCGAAGGAGCAGCAGCCTTGGCAGGCGCGGCAGCCGGAGCGGCTTTCTTGGCGGCAACAGCTGCAACCACGTCTTCCTTGGTCACACGACCGCCTTTGCCGGTGCCGGCAACGGAAGCGATGTTGATGCCGTTTTCTTCAGCCAGCTTACGGGCAGCCGGTGCAGCAACAGGATCGTCTTCGCCTTCGGTGGCTGGCGCAGCGGCTTGTGCAGCAGCAGGAGCCGCGGCAGCAGGAGCGGCAGCAGCGCCGCCCGCTTCGATCGAGCCCAGGACTTCGTCGGACAGAACGGTTTCGCCTTCGTTCTTGACGATAGCGCCCAGCACGCCGTCAGCAGTAGCCAACACTTCCAGCACAACCTTGTCGGTTTCGATGTCGACGATCAGGTCGTCGCGCTTGACCGCGTCGCCCGGTTGCTTGTGCCAGGTGGCAACGGTGCCATCGGCAACCGATTCCGGGAAAGTGGGGGCTTTGATTTCGATAGCCATTATCTGTGGGTCCTTAAATTCGGTTTCAGGTGCGCGAAGGCGTTAAACAGTAAAGGCGTCTTGCAGCAGTTTTTCCTGCTGCTCAGCGTGCATCGATGCGTAACCGCATGCCGGTGCAGCAGAAGCCTCACGGCCCGCGTACTCAAGTACGAGAGACTTGTCGAGGTTGCTGATGCTGCGACGCATATGGTGTTGGCTGCAGTACCACGCCCCCTGGTTCATCGGCTCTTCCTGACACCAAACGGCAGCTTTGACGTTGGTATAAGGAGCCAGGACTTCTTTCAAGTCGTCCTCAGGGAATGGATACAGCTGCTCGATACGCACGACGGCGATGTCGTCACGACCTTCGGCACGACGTTTTTCCAGCAGGTCGTAGTAGACCTTGCCGCTACACAGAACAACGCGTTCGACCTTTTTCGGGTCTTGGGCATCGATTTCCGGGATCACGGTCTGGAACGAACCTTCGGCCAGATCTTCCAGCGTCGAGATGGCCAGCTTGTGGCGCAGCAGCGACTTCGGTGTCAGAACGATCAATGGCTTGCGCAGCGGGCGAATGACCTGGCGACGCAGCAAGTGATAGATCTGTGCCGGCGTAGTCGGCACGGCTACCTGAATGTTGTGCTCGGCGCACAGCTGCAGGTAACGTTCCAGACGAGCCGAGGAGTGCTCCGGCCCCTGACCTTCATAACCGTGCGGCAGCAACATGGTCAGACCGCACAGACGGCCCCACTTGTGCTCGCCACTGGTGATGAACTGGTCGATAACCACCTGGGCACCGTTGGCGAAGTCGCCGAACTGGGCTTCCCAGATCACCAGCGCATCAGGCGTGGTGGTCGAGTAACCGTATTCGAACGCCAGTACGGCTTCTTCGGACAGGAACGAATCGTACAGGTCGAAACGTGGCTGGCCGTTGTACAGGTTCTGCAACGGGATGTAGGTGCCCGCGTCTTTCTGGTTGTGCAAGACAGCATGACGGTGCGAGAACGTACCGCGGCCGATGTCCTGGCCGGTCATGCGGATCGGGTGACCTTCGAACGCCAAGGTCGCGTACGCCATGGTTTCGGCGTAACCCCAGTTGATCGGCAGGCCGCCGGCTTGCATCTTCTGACGGTCTTCGTAGATCTTCGCGACCTGGCGCTGAACCACGAAGCCTTCCGGAATTTCCAGCAGCTTGGCGGACAGTTCCTGCAGGGTCTTCAGATCGAAACGAGTGTCGTGACGCGCGGTCCAGGCGTGGCCCAGATACGGACGCCAATCCACGAACAACTCTTTGTTCGGCTCTTTGACCAGGCTCTTCACTACGTGCAGACCGTTGTCCAGCGCATTGCGGTATTCGTCGACTTTCGCCTGAACACGCTCTGCGTCCAGCACACCGCCCTGGGTCAGACGATCGGCATACAGCTCACGGGTGGTGCGCTGTTTGGTGATCTGCTGATACATGATCGGCTGGGTGCCGCTTGGCTCGTCGGCCTCGTTGTGGCCGCGACGACGGTAGCAGACCAGGTCGATCACCACGTCACGCTTGAACTGCATGCGGTAGTCGATGGCCAGCTGGGTCACGAACAATACGGCTTCCGGATCATCACCATTCACATGGAGGATCGGCGCCTGGATCATTTTCGCAACGTCGGTCGCGTACTCGGTGGAACGCGAGTCCAGCGGGTTGCTGATGGTGAAACCGACCTGGTTGTTGATCACGATGTGCACGGTGCCGCCGGTTTTGAAACCGCGGGTCTGCGACATCTGGAAGGTTTCCATGACCACGCCTTGACCGGCGAATGCCGCGTCACCGTGGATGGAGATCGGCAGAACCTTCTCACCGGTTGGATCGTTACGACGATCCTGACGGGCGCGAACCGAACCCTCGACCACCGGGGAAACGATTTCCAGGTGGGACGGGTTGAACGCCATGGCCAGGTGAACTTCACCGCCGGCGGTCATCACGTTGGACGAGAAGCCCTGGTGGTACTTAACGTCACCGGAGCCCAGCTCGACCTTCTTCTTGCCTTCGAACTCGTCGAACAACTCGCGCGGGTTCTTGCCGAAGGTGTTGACCAGCACGTTC
This sequence comes from Pseudomonas sp. Irchel s3b5, assembly GCF_900187435.1. NCBI lineage: Bacteria > Pseudomonadati > Pseudomonadota > Gammaproteobacteria > Pseudomonadales > Pseudomonadaceae > Pseudomonas > Pseudomonas sp. Irchel s3b5. The sequence continues at coordinate 39,918 of NZ_FYDY01000021.1, read as the reverse complement.
AGACGACCACGGTGGGCCATGCCGATAACGATTTCCTTGGTGCCGTAGGAACCGGAACGCTGGATCAGCTCGTCGAGCATCGGAATCAGGCTTTCGCCGCCTTCCAGACCGAAACGCTTGGTACCCGGGTACTTGGTGCCCAGGTATTTTTCCAGGCCTTCACCGGCAGTCACGCGCTCAAGCAGGTGGCTCTTGATGTCGGCGGAGTACGTCGGACGGCCGCGCACGCTTTCCAGACGCTGCTGGAACCACTGGCGCTGTTCGGAATCGGTGATGTGCGTGAATTCAGCGCCGATGGTGCGGCAATATGTCTGCTGCAACGCTTCGTGAATTTCGCGTAGGCTCGCTTCCTCTTTGCCGATGAACAGGTCGCCGGCACGGAAGGTCGTATCAAGATCGGCATTGGTCAAGCCGTAATGATTGATCGACAGGTCTGCAGGTGCAGGACGCTGCCACAGCCCCAGCGGGTCAAGCTGGGCTGCCTGGTGGCCACGCATACGGTAGGCCTGGATCAATCGCAGCACTTCAACTTGCTTCTTCTCGTGCTCACTGCTCACGCTGCCGGCGGAAACCGGTTGGGCGCGGCGCTGGTTCTTTGCCAGCAAGACGAAATGATCGCGAATTGTCGAGTGCGAAACATCGGTGGCAGAGTTGCCGTCAGCAGGCAACTTCTGGAAGTAGGTGCGCCACTCTTCTGGCACAGCGTTAGGGTCGTGCAGGTAGAGCTCGTAGAGCTCTTCCACATAGGCAGCGTTACTACCGGATAGGTAGGCGCTGTTCCACATGCGCTGCATCACGCTTTCTTGCATGCTTGGTCACCCTCGGTTAGGGGAACACCACCGGTGTCGACACCGAGCAAACTTGCAGAAGTCCGAATGCAGCGACCAAAACAAGCCACTAGGATCACACTGATAGTCCGGGTACCAGCCCGGATGCCCCTGCTTGTCTCATTTCTTCAAAATAAGAGCTGCAGCCTTTTAAGCTGCTGCTCAGGTTAAAACTACGGCGCCGGTTGAAGCCTGCGCCGTAGCATCTACGGGTACAACGGATACAGCAGCTGAATCACACGCCGCTAGACAGCAACATGTTACGGATGTGACCGATGGCCTTAGTCGGGTTCAGGCCTTTCGGACATACGTTGACGCAGTTCATGATCCCGCGGCAGCGGAATACGCTGAACGGGTCATCCAGCGAAGCCAGACGCTCGGACGTCTTGGTGTCACGGCTGTCTGCCAGGAAGCGATACGCTTGCAGCAGAGCAGCTGGACCCAGGAATTTGTCCGGGTTCCACCAGAAGGACGGGCAAGAGGTCGAGCAGCAAGCGCACAGGATGCACTCGTACAGACCGTCGAGCTTTTCACGCTCTTCAGGGGACTGCAGACGCTCGATGGCCGGAGCCGGCGTGTCGTTCTGCAGGTATGGCTTAACCTTCTCGTATTGCTTGTAGAAGATGCTCATATCGACGACCAGGTCACGGATAACCGGCAAACCTGGCAGAGGACGAACGATCAACTTGTTACCTTTTACGACAGCAGACAGCGGCGTGACGCAGGCCAGGCCGTTCTTGCCGTTGATGTTCATGCCGTCGGAACCGCAAACGCCTTCACGGCAAGAGCGACGATAGGAGAAACCTTCGTCCTGCTCTTTGATCAGGGCCAGCACGTCCAGCACCATCAGGTCTTTACCACCGGTATCAACCTGGAATTCCTGCATGAACGGCGCGGCGTCCTGATCAGGGTTGTAACGATAAACGCTGACTTGCAACATGGCGGCCACCCTTAATAAGTCCGAATCTTAGGTTCAAAAGTCGGAACAGTCTTCGGCGAGAAGTTCACGGCACGCTTGGTCACGCGCTTGTCACCCGGGAAGTACAGGGTGTGGCACAGCCAGTTTTCATCGTCACGATCTTCGAAGTCTTCACGGGCGTGAGCGCCGCGGGACTCTTTACGTACTTCGGCAGCGATGGCGGTAGCTTCGGCTACTTCCAGCAGGTTCTGCAGCTCAAGTGCTTCGATACGTGCAGTGTTGAACGCCTGCGACTTATCGTTGATCTTGACGTTGGCGATGCGCTTGCGCAGGTCCGCCAGCTGGGCAATACCCTTCTGCATGTATTCGCCAGTACGGAATACACCGAAGTAGTTCTGCATGCAGTTTTGCAGCTCGCGACGCAGGGTTGCCACGTCTTCGCCTTCGGTACGGCTGTTCAGAGCGTTCAAGCGCGACAGGGCAGCTTCGATATCGGCTTCGGTAGCGTCGTCGTATTCGATGCCATCGGTCAGTGCTTTTTCCAGGTGCAGGCCGGCAGCGCGGCCGAATACCACCAGGTCGAGCAGCGAGTTGCCGCCCAGACGGTTGGCACCGTGAACCGATACGCAAGCCACTTCACCCACTGCGAACAGGCCAGGGATGATTTCGTCGACGCCTTCGCCGTTCTGGGTGATCGCCTGACCATGAATGTTGGTGGCAACGCCGCCCATCATATAGTGGCAGGTCGGAACAACCGGAACCGGTGCAACAACCGGGTCAACGTGTGCGAAAGTCTTCGACAGTTCGCAGATGCCTGGCAGACGGCTGTGCAGCACTTCCTCGCCCAGGTGGTCGAGTTTGAGCATTACGTGGTCGCCATTCGGACCGCAACCGTTGCCGGCGATGATTTCTTTAACCATCGAGCGAGCAACAACGTCACGACCGGCAAGGTCTTTCGCGTTCGGAGCATAACGCTCCATGAAACGCTCGCCGTGCTTGTTGATCAGGTATCCACCTTCACCACGGCAACCTTCTGTAACCAGTACACCAGCGCCGGCGATGCCGGTCGGGTGGAACTGCCACATTTCGATGTCTTGTACCGGGACGCCGGCACGCAGCGCCATACCAACGCCGTCACCGGTGTTGATCAGGGCGTTGGTGGTCGAAGCGTAGATACGACCTGCACCGCCGGTTGCCAGTACGGTGGCCTTGGCGCGGATGTAGGTGGTTTCGCCGGTTTCGATGCAGATGGCGATCACGCCGACGAACTCGCCTTCGCTGTTCTTCACCAGATCGACAGCGTAGTACTCGTTCAGGAACACGGTACCGGCTTTCAGGTTGCCCTGATAAAGGGTGTGCAGCAGAGCGTGACCGGTACGGTCGGACGCAGCGCAAGTACGCGCAGCCTGGCCGCCTTTACCGTAGTCCTTGGACTGACCGCCGAATGGACGCTGGTAGATACGACCTTGCTCGGTACGCGAGAACGGCATACCCATGTGGTCCAGCTCGTAAACGGCAGCCGGGCCTTCCTGACACATGTATTCGATAGCGTCCTGGTCACCGATGTAGTCGGAACCCTTGACGGTATCGTACATGTGCCAGCGCCAGTCATCGTTCGGGTCAGCGGACGCGATGGCACAGGTGATGCCGCCCTGGGCGGAAACAGTGTGCGAACGGGTCGGAAAAACCTTGGTGATCACGGCAGTCTTGTGACCGCCCTGTGCCAGTTGCAGCGCTGCGCGCATGCCGGCACCGCCACCACCAATAATGATGGCGTCGAAAGAAATCGTTGGAATGTTAGCCATGAATCAGATACCCCAGAGAATCTGCACGCCCCAGACGAAGTAAGCGAACATCGCAACGCCGCAGACTGCCTGGAAAAGGAAACGTATAGCCGTCGCGGACTTGCCGAACGCCATTGGCGTCAGGTAGTCGGTCGCGATGGTCCACATGCCGACCCAGGCGTGAGCGCCGAGGGCAACAAGGGCCAGGAGGCTGAAGATACGCATCCCGTTGTGGGCGAACAGTTCATGCCACTGGGCGTAATCGATGCCAGGGTTGGCCGCGATGTATCCGATCAGGAAGATGAAGTAAGCCGCGAGAACGACCGCAGACACACGTTGCGCCATCCAGTCATAGAGGCCCGAACGCGAGAGGTTCGTGACGTTAGTTACCATATCCAAACTCCTGCCAGAACGATTACCACCACGGAAACGGCGATAACGATTTTCGAGCCCAGTTTGCCGCCTTCCAGCGTCTCACCGATGCCCATGTCCATGATCAAGTGGCGCACACCGGCTACCAAGTGATAAAGCAGAGCGGACAGGATGCCCCATGTCACTAGCTTGGCTAGCGGACTGGTCAGACACGCTTTCACCTGACCGAAGCCTTCCTCGGAGCTCAGCGACTTGTCCAATGCATAAAGCATGATGGCAAGGCACACGAAGAGGATGACACCGGAGATTCGGTGAAGGATGGACGTGTAAGCAGTGACTGGGAGTTTGATGGTCCTTAGGTCTAGGTTTACAGGTCGTTGGCTTTTCACGGCTTTTTTTTCACACTGAAGAGCCCCTAACAATCAGGGCAAAGTTGTTGGGGAGTGCACTGGTCAGGTAACCACCACCCAGGGATGCGACCCCCAATGAAAGCAAGCCCAAAAGCCCTTGGCGGTCGGTGGCCGAGTATAGACAGTTAGGCTACTAATGACAACGCAATCACCTAACCCAAACAGCTGATTGCGCAACTGACATAAAAGGCGTAAATGGCAGCCAATTTCGAGAAAAATGTCTGGTTAAAGCCTTTGGGAGCAAGACTTTAGGCAAATTGACATTCGAATTTATCTCACTATAGTGGTGCGGGCCCTGCGTGGGGGGTCTGTCTGATGATTTCAAGCATAAATAGGAGGCCACATGGCTGACAAAAAAGCGCAGTTGATCATCGAGGGCGCAGCCCCCGTCGAGCTGCCCATTTTAACCGGCACCGTTGGTCCCGATGTTATCGATGTTCGGGGTCTGACGGCCACGGGCCGCTTCACCTTTGACCCAGGTTTCATGTCGACCGCTTCGTGCGAGTCGAAGATCACCTATATTGATGGTGACAACGGCATTCTGCTGCACCGCGGCTACCCGATCGAACAGCTGGCTGAAAAGTCGGACTATCTGGAAACCTGCTACCTGCTGCTCAATGGCGAACTGCCGACCGCAGAACAGAAGGCCCAGTTCGTCAGCACCGTGAAGAACCACACCATGGTTCACGAGCAGCTGAAGACCTTCTTCAACGGCTTCCGTCGCGACGCCCACCCGATGGCCGTCATGTGCGGCGTAGTTGGCGCCCTCTCGGCCTTCTACCACGACTCCCTGGACATCAATAACCCGCAGCATCGCGAAATTTCCGCGATCCGCCTGGTTGCCAAGATGCCTACCCTGGCAGCGATGGTTTACAAGTACTCCATGGGCCAACCCATGATGTACCCGCGCAACGACCTGTCGTACGCGGAAAACTTCCTGCACATGATGTTCAACACCCCGTGCGAGATCAAACCGATCAGCCCGGTACTCGCCAAGGCCATGGACCGGATCTTCATCCTCCACGCCGACCACGAGCAGAACGCTTCGACCTCCACCGTCCGTCTGGCTGGCTCTTCGGGTGCCAACCCGTTCGCCTGTATCGCCGCCGGTATCGCTGCACTGTGGGGCCCTGCCCACGGCGGTGCCAACGAAGCCGTACTGACCATGCTCGATGAAATCGGCGATGTTTCGAACATCGACAAGTTCATCGCCAAGGCCAAGGACAAGAACGATCCGTTCAAACTGATGGGCTTCGGTCATCGCGTTTACAAAAACCGCGACCCGCGCGCCACCGTGATGAAGAAGACCTGCGACGAAGTGTTGAAGGAACTGGGCATCCAGAACGATCCGCAACTCGAACTGGCCATGCGCCTGGAAGAGATCGCCCTGACCGACCCGTACTTCATCGAACGTTCGCTGTACCCGAACGTCGACTTCTACTCGGGGATCATCCTCAAGGCGATCGGCATTCCAACCAGCATGTTCACCGTGATCTTCGCCCTGGCGCGGACCGTCGGCTGGATCTCCCACTGGAAAGAAATGCTCTCCAGCCCGTACAAGATTGGCCGTCCGCGTCAGTTGTACACCGGCTACGAGTCGCGTGATATCTCCAAGCTGGAAGACCGCAAGTAAGATCTGTCTTGCTGTAGCGTGTTGAGTTGCACCGGGAACGGCCTCTGCTTTTTATATAAAGAGCAGGAGGCCGTTTTTGTTTGTGCGCCTTTTTGATGGTGTACATATCCGTTTCTGCGGTTACGGCCGCTATTGGTTCCGCCCTTACGGCGGGTCACTTTGGAAAAGCCCCAAAGTAACCAAAGGGCTCTTGCCCCTGACATTCGGTGCCTCGCCGCGGCTCGGCATTCCCTCGCTCCGGTCCTGCTCCGTGGGCCCGCCGCCATCGGCCATCCATGGCCGGGGGCGGCTAAACCGGCATCCATGCCGGCTTGCCCACTGCGCAGAACCTCCTCTCGGCCTCACGAGGGGGCGTACACCGCAAAAGCGCCCGAGGCGGCCTACCGGCCGGCCTGGTTCTGATGTGTACGCGCTCTCCCTGTAGGAGCTGTCGAGTGCAACGAGGCTGCGATCTTTTGACTCTGTTTTTTTAAGATCGCAGCCTTCGGCAGCTCCTACGGAGTGATACATCCGCGAAATCAGGCCGGCAGGCAGGCCGCCATCGCTGGCAAGCCAGCTCCTACAATGGATCAGCGTACACCCACGCTCTTCACCACTCATCAGGCCGAGCGTTAGCTCGCCTTCCGCTTTTGATCCACCCGCCCCCTCGGGAGGCTGAGTGGAGGTGTTTATCCGGGGATTGGCGCACAGCGCCGTTCGACGCAATCGAGCTCATTGCATGTAGGTCGAAGCGAAGCCGACCGGAGGGCAATGCCCCCGGATGAATACCGGAGCGAAGGAACGCCGAGCCTTAGCGAGGGGCCGTACGTAAGGGACTCGCCGTAAGGGCGAAACCATAAGCCGCCGTCACCTGAATAACGGATATGTACTCAATCAACCAAGAACCAGGTCTGCCCGAAGGCCGCCATCGCTGGCAAGCCAGCTCCTACAGTAAATCGGCAACATCCAAAAATTCCGGCCGATTACCGCTCAATAAAAAAATGCCCCGATCTCTCGACCGGGGCATTCCATTCAACACATCTTAAACAGTCAAACCCAAACCCTTAGTGCGAAACAGCCCCACTCGCGCCCAGGCCAGTCTGCGAACGAACAAACTGCGGGAAGAACAGCGCCCGCTCATTGTCAGCCGCGGTCGACTTGTCAGTAATCGAGAAGAACCAGATCCCGACAAAGGCAATCAGCATCGAGAACAGCGCCGGGTACTCATACGGGAAGATAGCCTTCTCGTGATGCAGGATCTGCACCCAGATGGTCGGACCAAGCACCATCAGGCCTACAGCACTGATCAGGCCCATCCAGCCGCCGATCATCGCACCGCGGGTGGTCAGCTTCTTCCAGTACATGGAAAGCAGTAGGACCGGGAAGTTGCAGCTCGCCGCAATGGAGAACGCCAGGCCCACCATGAACGCAATGTTCTGGCTCTCGAACAGGATACCCAGACCAATTGCCAGCACCGCCAGCGCGATGGTGGTGATTTTCGAGACGCGGATCTCATCCTTCTCGTTGGCTTTGCCTTTCTTGATCACGCTGGCGTACAGGTCGTGGGAGACCGCCGAAGCACCGGCCAGGGTCAGACCGGCAACCACTGCCAGAATGGTCGCGAACGCTACCGCCGAGATGAAGCCCAGGAAGATACTGCCGCCTACCGCGTTAGCCAGGTGCACCGCCGCCATGTTGTTGCCGCCCAACAGCGCGCCAGCAGCATCTTTAAAGGCCGGGTTGGTGCTGACCAGCAGGATCGCGCCGAAGCCGATGATGAAGGTCAGGATGTAGAAGTAGCCGATGAAGCCGGTTGCGTACAACACGCTCTTGCGAGCTTCTTTAGCGTCACTCACGGTGAAGAAGCGCATCAGGATGTGTGGCAGGCCAGCGGTACCGAACATCAAGGCCAGACCGAGGGAGAACGCCGAGATCGGATCTTTCACCAGGCCGCCCGGGCTCATGATCGCTTCAGCTTTCGGGTGAACCTTGATCGCTTCGGAGAACAGCATGTTGAAGTCGAAGTTGACGTGCTTCATCACCATCAGCGCCATGAACGAAGCGCCGGACAGCAACAGAACCGCCTTGATGATCTGCACCCAGGTGGTCGCCAGCATGCCGCCGAACAACACGTACATGCACATCAGGATACCGACCAGGATCACTGCAACGTGGTAGTCGAGACCGAACAGCAGCTGAATCAGCTTGCCGGCACCCACCATTTGCGCGATCAGGTAGAACGCCACCACCACCAGCGAGCCGCACGCGGACAGCGAGCGAATCTGGGTTTGGCCCAGGCGATAGGACGCCACGTCGGCAAAGGTGTACTTGCCCAGGTTACGCAAGCGCTCGGCGATCAGGAACAGAATGATCGGCCAGCCCACCAGGAAGCCGATCGAGTAGATCAGGCCGTCGTAGCCGGAGGTGAACACCAGCGCGGAAATACCCAGGAAGGATGCTGCCGACATGTAGTCACCGGCAATCGCCAGACCGTTCTGGAAACCAGTGATCTTGCCGCCAGCGGCGTAGTAGTCAGAGGCCGAGTTGTTTTTCTTGGACGCCCAGTAAGTGATGCACAAGGTTGCGCCGACGAACGCCACGAACATAAGGATCGCGGCGACGTTCAGCGGTTGTTTCTGCACGGCGCCGGTCAGGGCGTCAGCCGCCCAGGCGCCCGGTGCGAAGGCTGCGATGCTCAACAGAGCCATTAGACGCCGGATCATTGCTGAGCCTCCTTGAGAATCGCATTGTTCAGGTCGTCGAACTCGCCGTTGGCGCGTTTTACATAGATGCCGGTCAGGATGAAGGCCGAGAGAATCAGGCCGACACCGATCGGAATGCCCCAGGTTATCGATGACTCAGGGCTGATTTTCGCCCCCAGTACATGCGGCCCGTAAGCAATCAAAAGGATGAATCCGGAGTAAAGCCCTAGCATGATCGCTGAAAGAATCCAGGCGAATCGTTCCCTCTTGCTAACCAGCTCCTTGAAGCGCGGGCTGTTTTGAATCGAGAGGTAAATGCTGTCGTTCATTGTTTTTATCCTCGCAGCACAGATTAAGTTGGAACGGTATCCACTCTATGCGGCTGCGGGGCAGGTTCCAGACGACCTTAGTCTTAGAACGCCATGACATATCTGCCAATTGCAGGAACGAGCTTGCTCGCGATGAATTTGGAGGCACCGAGTTTTTCCCGGCGGCACGCGTTAACGTTCACGCCCATCGCGAGCAAGCTCGCTCCTACAGAAAAGAAAAAGGGCCACTAGGCATAGAATGCCCAGCGACCCTGGAAGAGACTGACCTGAAGCATCAACTCAGATTATTTAATCCAGTCAGCCACACGTTCCGGGTGTTTAGCGACCCAGTCCTTCGCCGCCGCTTCAGGTTTGGCGCCATCCTGGATCGCCAGCATGACCTCGCCGATTTCGTCTTTCGAGGCCCACTGGAAGTGCTTCAGGAACTTGGCCACTTCCGGCGCTTTGGTTGCCAGCTCTTTGCTGCCGATGCTGTTGACGGTTTCAGCAGCGCCATACACGCCTTTCGGGTCTTCCAGGAAACGCAGTTTCCACTTGGCGAACATCCAGTGCGGCACCCAACCGGTCACGGCGATGGATTCGTTTTTCTTCTCGGCGCGCGTCAGCTCGGCAATCATGCCGGCGCCGGAACTGGCCTTGAGTTGATAACCGGTCAGGTCGTAATCCTTGATCGCCTGTTCGGTCTTGAGCATTACGCCTGAACCGGCGTCGATACCAACGATGCGGTTCTTGAAGGTGTCATCGGTTTTCAGATCGCCGACTGTCTTGGCTTTCACATACTCCGGTACGATCAAACCGATTTTCGCGTCTTTGAAGTTGGGGCCGTAATCGACAACCTGATCCTTGTTCTTGGTCCAGTAGTCACCGTGCGTCACTGGCAACCAGGCCGACAACATGGCGTCGAGTTTGCCGGTCGCCACGCCTTGCCACATGATCCCGGTGGCGACGGCTTGCAGCTTCACGTCATAACCGAGTTTCTGCTTGATCACTTCGGCGGCCACGTGAGTGGTCGCAACGCTGTCGGACCAGCCGTCAACATAACCGATGCTCAGGGTCTTGCTCTCGGCATTGGCGAATGTGGAGCCAACCGCAAGTACCAGAGCGGCACTCGCGCCTAAAAGTCGTCGCATCTTCATCGTTACTTCCCCGAAAGTGCTGCGCTCGACGGGTGCCGAGCCGCGTCAACGTATTGTTATGGTGCACAGCGCCTCCATCACGCCTCACCGCAAACTCGCTCCAACATCAGCGGAGTACTGACACAGCGATCATCAACCTCACGCTCTTGGCGACCTGCTCTGCCAGCGACCTCAAGCCATCGAGAAACGACATCAGAAAGCCATTAACCCTGAGCGCGACAAACACTGCGGCCAATCCGCCCGAACTTTGCATGTCAAAATCATGCAGGCCACCAAGCGCGCGGTAAATGCAGGTAACATGCGCCGCTTTGCTCCCACACGGCCTGACCATGTCCGCGATTTCCCGTTTCCCTTTCGCTGCTTATTTTTTCGCTTGCCTGCTGGGGCTGTTTGCGCTCTGCGGCTTTTGGTACGGGCTCGGTAAACCGGTGATTCTGCCGGACGTGGCCAGTGCCACGCACAAGTTGCAATGCGCCTCCTACACCCCATTCGATAAAGATCAGTCGCCGTTCGATGTGCCGTTCAATCTGCGCCCGGAGCGCATGGACGCCGATCTTGCACTGCTGTCCAAAAGTTTCGAATGCATCCGCACCTACTCCATGACTGGCCTCGAAGCCCTGCCGGACCTGGCGCGCAAGCATGGCTTGAAGCTGATGATCGGCGCCTGGGTCAACAGCAATCCGGTGGACACGGAAAAAGAGGTCGATTTGCTGATCGCCTCGGCCAATGCCAACGCCGATGTGGTGAGCGCAGTGATCGTCGGCAACGAAGCCCTCCTGCGCAAGGAAGTTACCGGACCACAACTGGCCAAGCTGATCAACAACGTCAAAAACCAGGTCAAACAACCTGTCACCTATGCCGACGTCTGGGAGTTCTGGCTCAAGCATCCGGAAATCGCCCCCGCCGTGGACTTCCTGACCATCCACTTGCTGCCCTACTGGGAAGACGATCCATCGAACATCGATGCCGCCCTGCAACATGTGGCCGAGGTACGCCAGGTGTTCGGCAACAGGTTCGCGCCCAAGGACGTGATGATTGGCGAAACCGGCTGGCCGAGCGAGGGCCGTCAGCGTGAAACCGCGCTGCCGAGCCGGGTTAACGAAGCCAAATTCATTCGCGGCTTTGTCACCCTGGCCGAGCAGCAAGGCTGGCATTACAACCTGATCGAAGCCTTCGACCAGCCGTGGAAACGCGCCAGCGAAGGTGCGGTCGGCGGTTACTGGGGATTGTTCGATGCTGACCGCCAGGACAAAGGCGTGCTGGCCGGGCCGGTGACGAACGTGCCGTACTGGTCGCAATGGCTGGTGGCGGGTGGTTTGATTTTCCTCGGCATTCTGCTTGTTGGCGGTCGGGTTCGCAGTACCCGTTCGGCACTGGTTCTTCCGTTGTTCGCCGCAGTCGCCGCCTGCTCGTTGGGCGCCTGGGGCGACCTGGCGCGGGTCACCACTCGTTTCAACAGTGAATGGCTATGGGTCGGCTTGCTGACCGTATTGAATCTGCTGATCATTGCCCACGCGGCGCTGACGCTGAGCTCACGCACCGGATGGCGTGAAAGCGCTTTCAACTTTTTGGAGCGCCACGCTGGATGGCTCGTCGCAGCTTCCGGTTTTGCAGCGGCAGTGATGATGCTGGAACTGGTGTTCGATCCGCGCTATCGCAGCTTCCCGAGCGTGGCGTTTATCGTGCCGGCACTCGTCTACCTGTGCCGCCCGGTGAGCGTGCCGCGTCGGGAGATTGCGCTGCTGACGTTCATTATTGGGGCCAGCATTGCACCGCAGTTGTTTCGTGAAGGGCTGCAGAATCAGCAGGCTTGGGGTTGGGCGCTGGTGAGTGTGTTGATGGTGGCTGCGTTGTGGCGGTGTTTGCGGGTTCGCAAGGCTTAAATTTGCAGCGCAGCTTGCGGCCCCATCGCGAGCAAGCTTGCTCCTACATTTGATTTTTGTCGCACGCCAATTTTGCGTTCGCTATAGATCTACTGCAGGAGCGAGCCTGCTCGCGATGGCAATCTATCAGGCGCTACGTGACGCCCGAACCAACCGCAACCCCGCGATCACCACCGCAAACACCGCCAACGTCGTGTTGTACAACGCCAGCGCAGGCAACCCACAAATCAGCGCCAGCACCGCCAGCCACCACCCTGCCCGACCCGGCACAACGAAGCCAACGATCGCAGCCGCCAATGCGGCCCAACCCAGGACGGCGAAGTGAATCATCAGGCCCAGGTTCGACCGTATCTGGCATTCCCAGCGGCTTGACTCATCGACGCAAATGCCCACCCACTGCGCATCTTCCATGAAGCCATAACGTGCGCCATAACTGGCGGCCAGCCAGACGGGCAGCAAAACAAGCAGCAGGATCACGGGCAGGCGGGACATGAATTACTCCAATGGGTGAAAAACGGCGGCCAGCTTAATCGCCCTTATGCTATTCGCAAGCTATAACAACAGTTTGCTAGTCATTCAATCGCTGCAAAGTGTATCGTCCAGCTACTATTACTTCGAAATCAGGCGTGTTTGGTGCCGACGCTTGGCACTTAGGCGCAAATCCGGTGGTCATAGCCTGCGACATTCAATCGGCACCTTCTTCTAAGGGATCTAGTCATGCTCCGTTCCTTGCGCTTCGCCGCCCTGTTTGGCGGCCTTATTTTGAGTGCGTCCGCACTGGCGGTCGATATCGACGCCGCCAGTTATGGCTATCCCCTCACCAATCCGTTTGAAGCGACCATCGCGACAACACCACCGGACTTGCGCCCGGAACTGCCGCTGGACGATGACATCGACCAGTCGACACTCAGCGTCACCCTGCGCCCGGAGCGGGCCTTCGAGCTGCCGGCGAATTTCTGGCCGGTGACGAAACTCGAATACCGACTCGCCACGCAGGACCATGCCGCACCGTTGATTTTCCTGATCGCCGGCACTGGCGCGCGCTATGACAGCAGCCTGAACGAATATTTGAAGAAGCTCTACTACAAGGCCGGCTACCACGTGGTGCAATTGTCGTCGCCGACCAGCTTCGACTTCATCAGCTCCGCTTCACGCTTCGCCACGCCGGGCATCACCAAGGAGGATGCCGAAGACATGTATCGGGTGATGCAGGCCATACGGGCACAAAACCCGAATCTGCCGGTCACCGACTACTACCTGACCGGTTACAGCCTGGGTGCGCTGGATGCTGCTTTTGTGGCGCACCTGGACGAAACCCGCCGCAGCTTCAACTTCAAGAAAGTCCTGCTGCTCAACCCGCCGGTGAACCTCTATACCTCGATCACCAACCTGGACAAGCTGGTGCAAACCGAGGTCAAAGGCATCAGTACTTCCACGACCTTCTATGAGCTGGTGCTGGACAAACTGACCCGCTACTTCCAGCAGAAGGGCTACATCGACCTCAACGATGCCCTGCTCTACGACTTCCAACAGTCCAAGCAGCATCTGAGCAATGAACAGATGGCCATGCTGATCGGCACATCGTTCCGCTTCTCCGCCGCCGATATCGCTTTTACCTCGGACCTGATCAACCGCCGCGGCCTGATCACGCCACCGAAGTTCCCGATCACCGAAGGCACCACCCTCACGCCGTTCTTCAAGCGTGCGCTGCAATGCGACTTCGATTGCTACATCACCGAACAGGTCATTCCGATGTGGCGCGCCCGCACCGACGGCGGCAGCCTGCTGCAATTGATCGACCAAGTCAGCTTGTATGCTCTGAAGGACTATCTGCGCGACAGCCCGAAAATTGCCGTCATGCACAACGCCGATGACGTGATTCTTGGACCAGGCGACCTGGGTTTCCTGCGCAAGACATTCGGCGACCGCTTGACCGTTTATCCGCTGGGCGGCCATTGCGGCAACCTTAACTACCGCGTCAACAGCGACGCCATGCTGGAGTTTTTCCGTGGCTAAATATCTCCTGCTTGTCACCGCGCTACTCTGTGCAGGCGTCGCCAATGCCGAAGACAGCAAAACCAACGCCCCCGTCGTGGTCGACAGTGACGGCTTCAAGGAACCGTTGAGTGAACTCAAGTTCAACCCGGGCCTGGATCAGCGCGAGTTCGAGCGTTCAACGCTCAATGCGCTGAACGTCTACGACCCGCTGGAAGAGTGGAACCGTCGTGTCTACCACTTCAACTATCGGTTCGACCAATGGGTGTTCCTGCCCGTAGTCAACGGCTATCGCTACGTCACCCCGAGCTTCTTGCGCACCGGGGTCAGCAACTTCTTCAACAACCTAGGCGATGTGCCGAACCTGTTGAACAGCTTGCTGCAACTCAAGGGCCAGCGCTCGATGGAGACCACCGCGCGACTGTTGCTCAACACCACCATTGGCGTCGCCGGTCTGTGGGACCCGGCAACCGCCATGGGCTTGCCGCGCCAGAGCGAAGACTTCGGCCAGACCTTGGGTTTCTATGGCGTACCGGGCGGCGCTTACATCGTACTGCCGATCCTCGGCCCGTCGAACCTGCGGGACACCGGTGGGTTGCTGGTGGATTACACCGCAGACTCCGCGATCAACTTCCTCAATGTTCCCGAAGTCAGCTCCAACCATCCGGAAGTCTGGATCCTGCGCGGCATCGACAAGCGCTACCAGACCAGCTTCCGCTACGGTCAACTGAACTCACCGTTTGAGTATGACAAAGTGCGTTACGTGTACACCCAGGCGCGCAAGTTGCAGATTTCCGAGTAATTCCAACGGTAAAAAATGTGGGAGCGAGCCTGCTCGCTCCCACATTGTTATGTGCTGTCTTCAGCCTTTCAGCGCTTTCCAGATCTTGCCGACAACCATCACACCGGCCAACACCACCGCACCCGCCACAATTCCCGCCGCCGCATTCAGCAACATCGGTACGATAAACCCTGCACCGCCCGCCCCTGCGCTGACACTTTCAATCCAGTGATGCACCACAGGCACACCGTGGGTCAGGATGCCGCCGCCGACCAGGAACATCGCCGCCGTGCCAATCACCGACAGGCTTTTCATCATGTAAGGCGCCGCCCGCAGAATGGCACCGCCGATGCTTTTCGCCATTTGCCCGGGCTTTTGGGTCAGCCACAGGCCCAGATCATCGAGCTTGACGATGCCCGCCACCAGGCCATAGACGCCGACCGTCATGATGATTGCGATGCCCGAAAGCACGATCACTTGCTGGGTCAACGGCGCATCGGCCACGGTGCCGAGGGTGATGGCGATGATTTCCGCCGAAAGAATGAAGTCGGTGCGCACGGCGCCTTTGATCTTGTCTTTCTCGAAGGCCACCAAGTCCGTGGCGGGATCGGCCACGGCTTCGACCAACTGCGCATGCTCGGCGGCATCCTCGGCCTTGCTGTGCAGAAACTTGTGGGCGATCTTCTCGAAACCCTCGAAGCACAGGTAAGCGCCACCAATCATCAGCAACGGGGTGACCGCCCACGGAACGAACGCACTGATCGCCAATGCCGAAGGCACCAGGATCAGTTTGTTGATGAACGACCCCTTGGCGACCGCCCAGACCACCGGGATCTCACGCTCGGCGCGCACGCCGCTGACTTGCTGGGCATTGAGCGCCAGGTCGTCGCCGAGCACGCCGGCAGTCTTCTTGGCGGCCATTTGAGTCATCAACGAAACGTCGTCCAGTACGGTGGCGATGTCGTCGATCAGCACCAGTAAACTGCTTCCTGCCATGAGTCGGGTTTCCTTCTTGAATAAATGCGATGCAGCATAGCGCGGCGCAACAGGCTACGGTGCATTCTTGAGCGCCGCGCGAGCCCGGTGATACCATGCGCAACCGCCAGAACAGGCAAGGAACCACCGGCTTTATGAGCACAATCCGCGAGCGCAACAAACAACTGATCCTGCGTGCCGCCAGTGAAGAATTTGCCGACAAAGGCTTCGCTGCGACCAAAACCAGCGATATCGCAGCCAAGGCGGGATTGCCCAAGCCCAACGTCTACTACTATTTCAAATCCAAGGAAAACCTCTACCGCGAGGTCCTGGAAAGTATCATCGAGCCGATTCTCCAGGCTTCCACGCCTTTCAATCCGGACGGCGTACCCAGTGAAGTGCTCAGCGGCTACATCCGCTCGAAAATCCGTATCTCCCGCGACCTGCCCTTCGCCTCCAAGGTGTTCGCCAGCGAAATCATGCACGGTGCACCGCACCTGAGCAGCGACCTGGTCGAACAGCTCAACGGCCAGGCCCGACACAACATCGAGTGCATCCAGACCTGGATCGACCGCGGGCAAATCGCCCCCATCGACCCTAATCACCTGATGTTCAGCATCTGGGCCGCGACCCAGACCTACGCCGATTTCGACTGGCAAATCAGTGCCATCACCGGCAAGGCCAGGCTGGATGAAGAAGATTACGAAGCGGCGGCGCAGACGATTATCCGGTTGGTGTTGAAGGGGTGTGAGCCGGATTGATGGACCGCGGTGCCTTCAATCGCTAGCAGGCTAGCTCCCACACTGGATCTGTGGCGCTCATAAAACCCTTGTGGGAGCTAGCCTGCTAGCGATGAAGACAACTCGATATCAGCTCAAACCCAGATAGCATCCCACAGCGGGTAGTCGCCAAGTTTCTCAACCAGCCCGGCCCGCAAAGGATTGGCCACGACATATCGCGCTACCCTCACCAGATCTTCCTCTCGTCGCAGTGCCCGATCATGAAAGCCTTTCTGCCAGAGAGTGACCTTGCGACCAGTAAACTGATTTACCGCTTTGGTGCTCATCGACTTGGTCTTCTGCATGAGGCCACACAATGATCCCTGCTGTAACTCAACCAGCCAATGAAAATGATCGGGCATGACAACCCAGGCCAATGAATTCGCCATGCCTTGATGCTGCGCATTTCTAAACTGATCCACGACCAAACGACCCAGGACAAAATTCTTGAATATCTGTTTTCGTCCAAACGTGTTGGTGGTCAATAGGTAAATCCGGTGGGTTTCAGCATAGCGACCACGCCGTAGGCGATGTGAAGCAGGTGAATCAGGCATTCCTTTGCCTCCTCCATGAATTGATCATGAGAAGGCTAGTTCGGCTGATTCGATCGAGACGTACAGACTTTTGGCAGGATGTGTCTGGGAAACAGCAATCGCTAGCAGGCTAGCTCCCACAGTTGATCACCGATACTCAGATAATCCCCTGTGGGAGCCAGCCTGTTGGCGATAGCGGTAGATCAATCAATACAAAACTTAAGCCACAACCCCCGCATCCGCCCTCAACCCCAACGCCTCAATGGCAGTGATCGCACACTGTTCATCAACGTCGGACAAATCCCCACTGATCCCTACCGCCCCCAGCACAGTGCCCGCCTGATCGCGAATCAACACACCGCCCGGTGCCGGCACGACGCTGCCCTGCCCCAGGCTGTTCAACGCGGCAATAAACGCTGGACGCTGCTGTGCATCCAGTGCCAATAGGCGTGAGCCCTTGCCCAGCGCGATGGCGCCCCAGGCTTTGCCGATGGCGACTTGTGGGCGTATCAGGCTGGCGCCGTCTTCGCGTTGCAGGGAAATCAGATGCCCGCCGGCATCCAGTACTGCGACGGTCAAGGGAGCCGCGGAGATTGCACGCCCGGCGGTGATGGCCTCGTTGACCAGGTTGACTGCGACTTTCAAGGTTAAAGCGCTCATGGTGCCGTCCTCATTTTGTTTTTGGGAAAGTCGTGGGGCTGCGCCGTTGTGCCGCAGACCGATGCAACAAATAGAACACAATGAGTTATTTTTTTGTATACAATAATTCTCGAAAAGCGCCGCATGCGACGAAAAGCCACAGTAGAACGGGCTTCCGACGAATGAAACAAGCGCTTGAGAAAATGGATTGACCTGCGCCGTCCGCCGTGAATACACTCTGCGCAAAGCCACTTGTATACAATTACAAAACGTAAAGAGGCACAAAACCATGAGCAAAATGAGAGCAATCGAAGCCGCCGTTCTGGTGATGCGCCGTGAAGGGGTTGATACCGCTTTTGGCATCCCGGGTGCCGCCATCAACCCGCTGTACTCCGCCCTGCAAAAGGTCGGCGGCATCGATCACGTACTCGCTCGCCACGTTGAAGGCGCCTCGCACATGGCCGAGGGCTACACCCGCACCAAGGCCGGCAACATCGGCGTGTGCATCGGGACTTCCGGCCCTGCCGGTACCGACATGGTCACCGGGCTCTACAGCGCCTCGGCCGACTCGATTCCAATCCTCTGCATTACCGGCCAGGCACCCCGCGCCCGTATGCACAAGGAAGACTTCCAGGCTGTCGACATCACCACCATCGTCAAGCCAGTGACCAAGTGGGCAACCACCGTCATGGAACCGGGCCAGGTGCCTTACGCGTTCCAGAAAGCCTTTTATGAAATGCGCTCCGGCCGTCCAGGCCCGGTGCTGATCGACCTGCCGTTCGACGTGCAGATGGCCGAAATCGAATTCGACATCGATGCTTACCAGCCGCTGCCTTTGGCCAAGCCGAGCGCTAGCCGCGTTCAGGTTGAAAAAGCCTTGGCCATGCTGGATCAGGCCGAGCGTCCATTGCTGGTCGCCGGTGGTGGCATCATCAACGCCGATGCCAGCGATCTGCTGGTCGAGTTCGCTGAACTGACGGGCATCCCGGTCATCCCGACCCTGATGGGCTGGGGCACCATCCCGGACGATCACCCGCTGATGGTGGGCATGGTTGGCTTGCAGACTTCGCACCGCTACGGCAACGCGACCATGCTCAAATCCGACGTGGTTCTGGGTATCGGTAACCGTTGGGCCAACCGTCATACCGGTTCGGTCGATGTGTACACCGAAGGCCGCAAATTCATTCACGTCGACATTGAAGGCACTCAGATCGGCCGCGTGTTCACGCCGGACCTGGGTATCGTTTCCGACGCCGCTGCCGCACTGACCGTGTTCATCGAAGTCGCTCGCGAATGGCAAGCCGCCGGCAAACTCAAAAACCGCAGCGCCTGGCTGCAAGACTGCCAGCAGCGTAAAGCCAGCCTGCAGCGCAAGACTCACTTCGACAACGTGCCGGTGAAACCGCAGCGCGTTTACGAAGAGATGAACCAGGTGTTCGGCAAAGACACTTGCTACGTCAGCACCATCGGTCTGTCGCAGATTGCCGGCGCGCAGTTCCTGCACGTCTACAAGCCACGTCACTGGATCAACTGCGGTCAGGCGGGCCCTCTGGGCTGGACCATTCCGGCAGCACTGGGTGTGGTCAAGGCTGATCCGAACCGTAAAGTCGTGGCCCTGTCGGGTGACTATGACTTCCAGTTCATGATCGAAGAATTGGCGGTGGGCGCGCAGTTCAAGCTGCCGTACATTCATGTTGTCGTGAACAACTCGTACCTGGGTCTGATCCGTCAGGCGCAGCGCGGTTTCGACATGGACTACTGCGTGCAGCTGTCCTTCGACAACCTGAACGCGCCGGAACTCAACGGCTACGGTGTGGACCACGTCGCAGTTGCCGAAGGCCTCGGCTGCAAGGCACTGCGTGTGTTCGAACCGTCCCAGATCCAGCCTGCCCTGCGCAAGGCTCAGGAACTGATCGAAGAGTTCAAGGTGCCGGTGATCGTCGAGATTATCCTGGAACGTGTGACCAACATTTCCATGGGTACCGAGATCAACGCCGTCAACGAATTCGAAGACCTGGCGCTCGTCGGCAACGACGCACCGACTGCGATTTCGTTGCTTGATTAATAGCTGCTCGCTCCCTCTGTAGGAGCCGGCTTGCTGGCGATAGCGGCGCATCAATCGCCATTGATGTGACTGACATAACGCCATCGCCAGCAAGCCGGCTCCTACAAGGGGGGCCTTACACATTTACGGGAGACCACCATGCCGCGTTTCGCAGCCAACCTGTCCATGCTGTTCACCGAACAGGACTTTCTTGCCCGTTTCGAAGCGGCCGCCAAGGCCGGTTTCAGTGGTGTCGAGTACCTGTTCCCTTATGACTTCAGCTCTGCCGAAATCAAGGCCCAGCTCGACGCTCACGGCCTGACCCAAGTGCTGTTCAACCTGCCGGCCGGTGACTGGGCCAAGGGCGAGCGCGGTATCGCGTGCCTGCCGGACCGTATCGAAGAGTTCCGCGCCGGTGTCGACCTGGCCATCGCCTACGCAAAGGTGCTGGGCAATACGCAGATCAACTGCCTGGCCGGTATTCGTCCGCAGGGTTTTGACGATGCCACCGTCGAGAAAACCTTCGTCGACAACCTCAAGTTTGCGGCCGACAAGCTGCAAGCGGCAGGTATCAAGCTGGTGATGGAAGCGATCAACACGCGTGACATCCCGGGTTTCTACCTGAACAACACGGCGCAAGCCCTGTCGATTCGCGAGCAGGTCGGCAGCGCCAACCTGTTCCTGCAATACGACATCTATCACATGCAAATCATGGAAGGCGATCTGGCCTGCACTCTGCAATCGCATCTGGGCGAGATCAACCATGTACAGCTCGCGGACAACCCGGGGCGCAACGAACCAGGCACCGGTGAAATCAACTACCGCTTCCTGTTCGAACACCTGGACCGCATTGGTTACCAGGGTTGGGTCGGTTGCGAATACAAGCCGCTGACCACCACTGAAGCGGGCCTGGGCTGGTTGAAAACCCATAACGCGATCTAACACAAATCCCTGTAGGAGCCGGCTTGCCGGCGATGGCATCACCGCGGTGTATCAGACAGACCGTGTCGCCTGGATCGCCAGCAAGCCGGCTCCTAACAAAACAAATACAACGAGGATTTTCTCATGGCTAAAATCGGATTTATCGGCACCGGCATCATGGGCCACCCAATGGCGTTGAACCTGCAGAAAGCCGGTCACAGCCTGTTCCTGTCGGCGCACCACGATGCTGCGCCTGCCGATCTGGTCGCCGCTGGCGCCATTGCCCTGGCGAACCCGAAAGAAGTCGCCCAGGAAGCCGAGTTCATCATCGTCATGGTGCCGGATACCCCGCAGGTCGATGACGTGCTGTTCCGTGCCGACGGCATCGCTGCTGGCGTAGGCAAAGGCAAAATCGTGATCGACATGAGCTCGATCTCGCCGACCGCCACCAAGGCGTTCGCTGCCAAAATCAACGAAAAAGGCGCTCAGTACCTCGACGCTCCAGTGTCCGGCGGTGAAGTCGGTGCCAAGGCTGCGACCCTGAGCATCATGGTCGGCGGCGATACCGATGCCTTCGAACGCGCTCTGCCGCTGTTCCAGGCCATGGGCAAGAACATCACTCTGGTCGGTGGCAATGGCGACGGTCAAACCGCGAAAGTCGCGAACCAGATCATCGTGGCACTGAACATCCAGGCTGTGGCCGAAGCCCTGCTGTTCGCTTCGAAAAACGGTGCTGATCCAGCCAAGGTGCGTGAAGCACTGATGGGCGGTTTCGCCTCTTCGAAGATCCTTGAAGTGCACGGCGAGCGCATGATCAAGGGCACCTTCGACCCAGGTTTCCGCATCAGCCTGCACCAGAAGGACCTGAACCTGGCCCTGCAAGGCGCCAAGGAGCTGAACATCAACCTGCCGAACACCGCCAACACCCAACAGGTGTTCAGCACCTGCGCGGCCATCGGTGGCAGCAACTGGGACCACTCGGCGCTGATCAAAGGCCTGGAACACATGGCGAACTTCTCGATTCGCAAGTAGGAGCAAGCTTGCTCGCGACAAAATCGCCTCGGTGTATCTGAAGCACCGAGGCGCCTGGATCGCTGGCAAGCCAGCTCCTACAGAGGCCGATGAAACCCTGTAGGCGCTGGCCTGCCAGCGATCCATTCAGCACTGCTCCAACGTCAATCCCAATAACAAGAATTCCAGGAGTCCGTCATGTCGGTCGATCCGCAACAATTGCTGCGCGAGCTGTTTGCCACAGCCATCGACGCGGCGCACCCGCAACAAGTCCTCGAAGCCCATTTACCTGCCGACCGCAGCGGTCGCGTGATCGTCATTGGCGCCGGCAAAGCCGCAGCTGCCATGGCCCAAGTGGTCGAGCGCTGCTGGCAGGGTGAAGTGTCCGGCCTGGTGGTGACCCGTTATGGTCACGGCGCACCGTGCGAAAAAATCGAAGTGGTCGAAGCCGCTCACCCCGTTCCCGATGCAGCCGGTCTGGCCGTCGCCAAACGCGTGCTGGAACTGGTCAGCGACCTGAACGAAAGCGATCGCGTGATTTTCCTGCTCTCGGGCGGTGGCTCTGCCCTGCTGGCACTGCCGGCCGAAGGCATCACCCTGGCCGACAAGCAGTCCATCAACAAAGCCCTGCTCAAGTCCGGCGCGACCATCGGCGAGATGAACTGCGTGCGCAAGCACCTCTCGGCGATCAAGGGTGGGCGACTGGGCAAAGCCTGCTGGCCTGCCACTGTTTATACCTATGCGATTTCCGATGTACCGGGCGACCTGGCCACGGTCATCGCCTCCGGCCCGACCGTGGCCGACCCAAGCACCTCTGCCGAAGCGCTGGCGATCCTCAAGCGCTACAACATCGAAGTGCCAGCTACCGTGCGCAACTGGCTGCAAAGCCCGGAATCGGAGACGGTCAAACCCGGCGATCCGAGTCTGGCGCGCAGCCACTTCCAGTTGATTGCCCGCCCACAGCAATCGCTTGAAGCCGCCGCGGTGAAGTGCCGTCAGGCCGGTTTCAGCCCGCTGATTCTCGGTGACCTGGAAGGCGAGTCGCGAGACGTGGCGAAGGTCCATGCCGGTATCGCGCGGCAGATCGTCCTGCACGGTCAACCGCTGGCCGCACCGTGCGTGATTCTCTCGGGCGGTGAAACCACCGTGACCGTGCGCGGCAATGGCCGTGGCGGGCGCAACGCCGAGTTCCTGCTGAGCCTGACCGACAGCCTCAAAGGCTTGCCCGGCGTCTTCGCACTGGCCGGCGACACCGACGGCATCGACGGTTCCGAAGACAACGCCGGCGCCATCATGACCCCGGACAGCTACGCCCGCGCCGCCGCCCTCGGCCTGAGTGCCAGCGATGAGCTGGACAACAACAATGGCTACGGCTACTTCGAGGCGCTCGATGCACTGATCGTCACCGAGCCGACCCGCACCAACGTCAACGACTTCCGCGCCATTCTGATTCTCGAGAGCCAAAAATCATGACGCCTGATAAAAAGGTCAAAATCCTCGCTACCCTCGGCCCGGCCATCAACGGGGTCGACGACATCCGTGAGCTGGTGCAGGCCGGGGTGAACATCTTTCGCCTGAACTTCAGCCATGGTGACCACGCCGACCACGCCCTGCGTTATCAGTGGATCCGTGAAGTCGAACGTCAGCTGAATTATCCGCTGGGCATCCTGATGGACCTGCAAGGCCCGAAACTGCGGGTCGGCAAATTCGCCGAAGGCAAGGTGCAACTGGTGCGTGGCCAGGCCCTGCGCCTGGACCTGGATACAACGCCTGGCGATGAGCGCCGGGTCAACCTGCCGCACCCGGAAATCATCGCCGCGCTGGAGCCCGGCATGGACCTGCTGCTGGACGACGGCAAGCTGCGCCTGCGCGTGGTCACGAAGTACGACGACGCCATCGACACCACCGTGCTCAACGGCGGCGAGTTGTCGGACCGCAAAGGCGTGAACGTGCCGCAAGCGGTACTCGACCTCAGCCCGCTGACAGCCAAAGATCGCCGCGACTTGAGCTTCGGTCTGGAGCTCGGCGTCGACTGGGTGGCGCTGTCATTCGTGCAACGCCCGGACGACATTCGCGAAGCCCGTACGCTGATCGGCGACAAAGCCTTCCTGATGGCGAAAATCGAAAAGCCGTCGGCGGTGGAACAACTGCGCGAGATCGCCGAATTGAGCGACGCGATCATGGTCGCCCGTGGTGACCTGGGCGTGGAAGTGCCGGCCGAGAGCGTGCCGCAGATCCAGAAAAACATCATCAGCACCTGCCGCGAGCTCGGCAAACCGGTGGTGGTCGCCACTCAGATGCTGGAGTCGATGCGCTTCTCTCCCGCGCCAACCCGCGCCGAGGTAACCGATGTGGCCAACGCCGTGGCCGAAGGTGCGGACGCGGTGATGCTGTCGGCAGAAACCGCGTCCGGCGAGTACCCGCTTGAAGCCGTGCAAATGATGAGCAAGATCATCCGTCAGGTCGAAAGCGGCCCGGATTATCAGGCTCAACTGGACGTCAGCCGGCCGAAAGCCGAGGCGACTGTTTCCGATGCGATCAGCTGCGCCATCCGCCGTATCAGCAACGTGCTGCCGGTGGCAGTGCTGGTGAACTACAGCGAATCGGGTACCTCTAGCCTGCGTGCGGCGCGGGAACGGCCAACGGTGCCGATCCTCAACCTGACGCCGAACCTGCAAACCGCGCGTCGCCTGACGGTGGCGTGGGGCGTGCACTCGGTGGTCAATGAT
Source organism: Pseudomonas sp. Irchel s3b5 (assembly GCF_900187435.1). Taxonomy (NCBI): domain Bacteria; kingdom Pseudomonadati; phylum Pseudomonadota; class Gammaproteobacteria; order Pseudomonadales; family Pseudomonadaceae; genus Pseudomonas; species Pseudomonas sp. Irchel s3b5. The sequence goes on along the minus strand of NZ_FYDY01000021.1, from coordinate 15,537 downwards.
CGACTGCGTCAAGTGGATGAAGTGTGCTCGACAGCGCTGGAGATTGCCCAGGCCCAAGGCATGGCACAGCGCGGCGATACATTATTGATCACCGCCGGTGTGCCGTTTGGACAGCCGGGGTCGACTAACTCACTGCGCATCGAGACGTTGATCTAAGCATCAGAACTTGATGTGAGCGCTAACACTTGTGGCGAGGGGGCTTGCCCCCGTTCGACTGCGTAGCAGTCGTCGTTGGGCATGACGGGTTCCACAGAGAAACCGCATGTATCGATATCGGGGCCGCTTCGCGACCCAACGGGGCAAGCCCCCCTCGCCACAATATTTATGCAAGACCTTTGATGTCCCACTGCCCCAGACTTAGCCATGCCTGCCAATCACTTCAACTCCCACTGCCCCGACTGGGCCGAAGCGCTGCTCAACGGTTTCAGTCAAATATTCCTCCAGCGCCATCCGCTCTGCGGACTGTTGTGCCTGTTGGCCATCCTGCTCACCGCGCCAGTGCTGTTTGCCGGTGCGCTACTCGGTGGCGTCGCCGGATTGCTCACTGCGCAACGTCGCGGCTATGCCAAGGCGGATCGCCAGGCCGGGCTATTCAGCTACAACGGGGTTTTGCTCGGTTTGTTGCTGAGCCTCTATTTCCCTTGGTCAGCGATGCTGCCGCCGCTGATTCTGGCCGCGGGCGGTCTGAGTGCGATGGTCACGCAACAGTGGCTCAAACGCACCTGGCTCAACCAATACCTGTCTGCCTACACGGCTCCGTTCGTGGGGATGGGCTGGTTGCTGCTGTGTTTCGCCGAACCGTCCACGCCAGCGACGGTGCCCGAATTGAACACCCTGAACCTGCTTGCTGCTGCGTTCAAGGGACTCGGTCAGGTGATGTTCCTCGACCATCCATTGGCCGGTGCGATGATCGCCTTAGGCCTGCTGATCGCTGATCGCCGCGCGTTTTGCTGGGTGGTGCTTGCAACGTTTATCGGGCTCGGCTCAAGCCTGCTTCATCACGACACGAGCGCCGCGCTGCTCGGCCTTGGCGGTTACAACGCCGTACTCGCTGCCCTCGCCTTCAGTGCGCAACGTCAACACCCTTGGCTGCCATTGCTCGGCATCGTACTGGCGCTGCTGTTGACACCGCTTTTTGCCGCCCTCGGCCTGGCCACACTGACCGCGCCTTTCATCCTCGCCTGCTGGCTGATCCGCGCCGGCATTCAGATGCTGGGCGCAGCCTCTGTCGATAGCGAGCCTTGCGCTCACGGGGGCAATCAACCTAGGCTGCGCTGATCTGCAGCCCAGGCCATTTGAATGAACAGTAACGACACGTGGCGTCATCGCCTCTACGTGATTATTTTCCAGACTGACACCATCGCCGGTCGACGCTTTGACACCAGCCTGCTGCTGATCATTTTCGCCAGCCTGGTGGTGGTGATTCTGGACAGCATCGATGACGTTCATCAGAACTACGCCAGCCTGCTGGCGTACATCGAATGGGGCTTCACGGTGATCTTTCTGGGCGAGTACATCCTGCGGCTGTACTGCTCGCCCAAACCGCTGCGCTACGCATTCAGCTTCTATGGGCTGGTGGATCTGCTGGCTATCCTGCCAGGGATCCTGGCGTTGTATTACAGCGATGCGCAGTACCTGCTGATCATCCGGGTAATCCGGATGCTGCGGATCTTTCGCGTGCTCAAGCTCGGCCCCTACCTCAAACAAGCTCATTACCTGCTGGATGCCCTGCGCGGCAGCAAACAGAAAATCCTCGTGTTCCTGCTCAGCGTCTGCACGCTGGTGACGGTGTTCGGCACGCTGATGTACGTGGTCGAGGGCCCGCAACATGGCTTTACCAGCATTCCCAAAGGCATTTACTGGGCTATCGTGACGTTGACCACCGTCGGTTACGGCGACATCGTGCCCAAGACCGCGCTGGGTCAGGTGATCTCCTCGATGGTGATGATCACCGGTTACTCGATCATCGCCGTGCCTACGGGGATTTTCACCGCCGAACTGGCGACGGCCATGCGTGGCGGTCAACTGAATCACGATTGCCCGGTGTGCGCGAAAGACAACCATGAAACCGAGGCGTCTTTCTGTTCACGTTGTGGCAACGCGCTGTTTAGAAAAATGGAATAAGCAAAGTTCTTTTTAATATTTAAAGGACTATGCATCCCCGGCTATAGTCGCTGGCTTATTGATATCTAACAAATCACCCGCAGGAGCTGCCGCAGGCTGCGATCTTTTGATCCTTGAAGGCAAAATCAAAAGATCGCAGCCTGCGGCAGCGCCTACATAAAAAGGAATGCGCAGTGAAAAAACTCTTTGGCGCCTCACTTCTCGCCGCTGGCCTGGCGCTGGGCAACATCGCCCACGCCGCACCGACCCTGCTTAACGTTTCCTACGACGTGATGCGCGATTTCTACAAGGACTACAACACTGCGTTCCAGAAGCACTGGCAAGCCGAGCACAACGAAAACATCACCTTGCAGATGTCTTTCGGCGGCTCCAGCAAACAGGCGCGTTCGGTCATCGACGGCCTGCCCGCTGACGTGATCACCATGAACATGGCGACCGACATCAACGCCCTGGCGGACAACGGCAAACTGGTACCGGAGAACTGGGTCACCCGTCTGCCGAACAACAGCGCGCCGTTCACCTCGGCCACCGTGTTCATTGTGCGCAAAGGCAACCCGAAAGCCCTGAAAGACTGGCCGGATTTGCTCAAGGATGGCGTACAGGTCATCGTCCCGAACCCGAAAACCTCCGGCAACGGTCGCTACACCTACCTGTCAGCCTGGGGCTATGTGCTGAAAAACGGCGGTGACGAGAGCAAGGCAAAAGACTTCGTCGGCAAGCTGTTCAAGCAAGCACCGGTTCTGGACACCGGTGGCCGCGCCGCTACCACCACCTTCATGACCAACCAGATCGGCGACGTGCTGGTGACTTTTGAAAACGAAGCGGAAATGATTGCCCGCGAGTTCGGCCGCGATCAGTTCGAAGTCGTCTACCCAAGCGTCTCCGCCGAGGCTGAGCCGCCGGTGTCGGTGGTCGACAAAACCGTCGACAAGAAAGGCACCCGCGCCGCCGCCGAGGAATACCTCAAGTACCTGTGGTCGCCGGAAGGCCAGGAAATCGCGGCCGCCAACTACCTGCGTCCGCGTGACCCGGCCGTGTTGGCCAAGTACACCGATCGTTTCCCGAAAGTCGACTTCCTGTCGGTCGAAAAGACCTTTGGCGACTGGCGCACCGTGCAGAAAACCCACTTCAATGACGGTGGCGTTTTCGACCAGATTTACACCGGTCAGTAAGCGCTGAGCGAACATGAAAAAGGCGACCTGCACAGGTCGCCTTTTTTTGTGGTCAACGACTCAATGTCGAACCAGCTTCTCCATCGCCGCATCCGCCAAAAACGAGGAACGGCTTTTGACATTGTGCTCTCGTACATAACGGTCTATGCGCTGAATCACGTAGCCGGGCAGCGTGACGTTGACCTTCTCGGTCTTGCCCATATACGGCGAGATATCCAGCTCCAGCATGCCCCACCCCATGTCGGCGAACTCCGGATTGCCACGATGCAAGGCCGCTGAAGTCGGCATCGGAATCGTTTCTCCATCTGCCGCCATTTCCTGCAGCATGATGTGGGCAATTTCGACCGCAGCGTTGTAAGCATCTTCAAAGGTATCCCCGGCGGTCACTGCACCGGGAATATCAGGGATCTGGATACCGATGGCGGTGTGCTCGTCGCCCCACTCGATACAGATTGGATATTGCATTATGGATCTCCTGCATAACTGGCCAGCGGGCAGTACAACCCGGCTCGCCTCCTGATGCTCTTGACCGTCCCCACCGGCAAATCCTTTTTGGGATGGGGAACGGGAATCGTGTACGGGTTGTAACGGTGCGTGAAGATGTGATGACTGCCAGTGACCCGATCCAGGGTCCATCCCGCCTCCATCAGTTCCTTGATCAATAGCCTGCTCTGCACCACCAGCCTCCTTGCTCCGGCCCGAATAAAAGTAACCCTAGAGTTATCTTTACTCAAGCACAAAAACACGAAGGGAGACGTTCGGTTGTTTTACAGATCGTGACCGATACAGATCTTTTTACAGCTCACACCCATCAAACCCGACACTGACATTGCCCGGCAATTCTTCGCGATGCTCAACCAACCACGCATCCAACGTATGCCCGACATGGGTCAACACCGCTGACGTTGGCCGCAGTTCGTCAATGCACTGCAACGCCAGGTTCAGGTCGTTGTGATTGCGCGGCGCCTGAGGTTGCGGTGGCAGGGAGCAGTCCAGCACCAGCACATCCAGCGGTTCGCGCAGTAGCCAGTCCAGGGTGGACGGTGGCAGGCCCACGGTGTCAGTCAAATAGGCAATGCGCCGTCCCTCGCCTTCGAACAGATACCCCAGGGTCGGTTTGGAGTGCAGCAACGGCAACGCGGTAACGTTCAGCGTGCCGAAGGTGCGTGTTTCAAAGGCCCCGAACGGCTGGCTGAAATCGAGAATGCCGGGGTGTTTGTAGAGGTCGGCCAGGCCTTCCGGGTCCACCGGGCCGTGCACCGGAATCACCAGGCCCTGGCCCCAACGCAGATGCAACAAGCCCTGGGCGTGATCGGCGTGGTAGTGAGTCTGCAAAATGCCGTTGAAGCTGCGCGGCGCAAAGCGCTCGCACAGGTCTGGCATGCCGCTGTCGATCAACCAGCGCTGATCGCCGCACTCGATCAGCGCACTGCAGGGTCGACGCTGCAAACGCTGATCCTTACGCGCCCGATCGCAAGCCACGCACTCGCAGCCGTAGACCGGGACTTGCCGGGCATCACCGGTGCCGAGCAACGTCAAGCGCATATCGCGGGTTCGTCGATGCAGGCGAGCAAGCGTTCCACCGTATTTTCCAGTGCCCCGGAGTTATCGAGGACATGCACCATCGGGTCGTTGCCGGCCAGTACGCTTTGGTTGAATCGGGCGTTGCGCGCCAACCGTGCGTCTATTTCCGCCACGGACTCCCGTCCTCGTGCCAGCAAGCGCTCGCGCAACACCGCTTGATCCACGGTCAGCAGCACCACAAGCATGTGCGGGTAGCGCTCACGGGCATTGTGCAAATGCCCGCGCGAGCCATTGACCAGCACATCTTGTCCCGCCTTCAGCCAATCGTCGATTTCCCGCGGGATGCCGTAGGACAAACCGTTGGCGTGCCAGCTCAGGGCAAACGCGCCTTGCGCCTCCATCTCGGCGAACTGCTGCGGGCTGACACCCAAGGCCGCCTCGCCCACCGCCTCCGCCGAACGGGTGATGACCCGCCGCACGATGCGGCAGCCTCTTTCGGCCAACCGGCCTCGCGCCGCGTCCAACAGGCTGTCCTTGCCCGACCCGGAAGGTCCGATGAGATAGATCAACCTGCCCGACATCAGTACACCCTCTTTGCTTGCCGCCAAACTTGTTGAACCGCCGTCAGACCGTCGTGACTGCGTGCTTGCACCAGATCAGCCCGCAGGCCCGCTGCAATTTCGCCACGATCATGCAAACCCGCAGCGCGGGCCGGGTTCAGGCTGACCATGCGCACCGCTTCGGCCAGGCCGATGCGATTGTTCTGCGCTGCCAGCGCGAACGTTGATTGCAACAGGCTCGCCGGGTAGTAATCGCTGGACAGGATATCCAGCAAGCCTTCGGCCGCCAGCTCTGCGGCGGCCACGTTACCCGAGTGCGATCCGCCGCGCACGATGTTCGGTGCGCCCATCAACACTTTCATGTCCCGTTCCCGGCATCCGCGCGCCGCCTCGACCGTGGTCGGGAACTCGGCGATGGTCATGCCGTAGCGCGCCGACTCCTCGACGTGGGCCAGGGTCGCGTCATCATGACTGGCCACCGACAGGCCAAGGGCCAGACAGTGTTCGACAATTGCCGCACGATACCGGTCGCTGTACTGCCGCGAGTTGGCCATTTGCAGGGCGATGAAGTCATCCATCTGCGTCGTGGTCAGGTGGTACTTGCCCATGTAGTACTCACGGTACTTGGATTCCAGCACAAACTGGCGCTGGCCCGGCGAGTGGTCCATCACTGACACCAGTTGCACCAGCGGGTTTTCCACCAGATCGCGGAACACACTCAAGGTGTCCGGGTGGCACAGCTCGCAGCGCAAGTGCAACCGGTGTTCGGCCCGGGTCAGGCCGGCATCGGACGCTTTGGTAATCGCCTCCAGCATCGCCGGCAATTTCTGCATGCGATTGCCCTTGGGGTTAACGTCGCCGATGGACACCGCATCGAACACCGTGGTGATGCCCGCCGCGATGATCTGCGCATCGTGACTGAGCACCGCCGGTACCGACGGCCAGTCCACACCGGGGCGCGGGGTCATGTGACGTTCCAGGTTGTCGGTGTGCAGCTCCACCAGACCCGGCAGCAGGTAATCACCATGCAGATCCTGCGCCTGAGGCAGGCGGCTCGGGCCTTCGCAGACTTCAGCGATCACGCCGTCGCGCAGCACCACGGTGCCGTAGAACACACGGTCAGCGGTGACCAGTTGGGCATTGCTGAGGATCTGTTCAACGGGCATCGGCGTATTCCTCTTGGCTGACTGCGGCTGGGGTCATGTCGAGATGGCGGTCGGCAACCGCTTCGCGGGCGATGCGATCGTGGAAAATGCCGATCAGTGCGGCCCCTGCAACTTTTGCTTCATTCATCAGTTCCAGCACCACCTGGCGATTGTTGTCGTCGAGTGATGCGGTGGGCTCGTCGAGCAACATCACCGGCCACGCCACCATGAAACCTCGGGCGATGTTGACCCGTTGCTGCTCGCCACCGGAGAACGTGCCGGGAGCCAGTTGCCACAGGCGTTGCGGAATGTTCAGACGGCTGAGTAGCGATTCGGCACGCGCTTGCGCCTGCTCTTTCGCCCAGCCCCGGGCCAGCGCCGGTTCCATCACCACGTCAAGGCACGCGACCCGCGGGATCACTCGCAAAAACTGGCTGACATAACCCAACGTGCGCTGACGCACTTGCAGGATGTCCCGGGGTTCGGCGCCCACCAGCTCCAGCCATTGGCCATCGTGCTGCACGCGAATGCTGCCGCCTGCGGGCAGATAGTTGCCGTACAAGGTGCGTAGCAAGGTGCTTTTACCGGCGCCGGATTGACCGTGCAGCACCAGGCATTCACCGGCCGCCACACTGAAATCGATCCCGCGCAGTACGTTGAGGACCACGCCGTGCTGCTGATGCAGGGTGAAGGTTTTCGAGAGGTCACGGACCTCGATCAAGGTATTCATCGCTCGGTTTCCACTATTGAACGGGGCTTCACGGCTGCAACACCGAAGACACCAGCAGTTGCGAATAAGGGTGTTGGGGATCGTCGAGGATCTGATCGGTCAGCCCGGTTTCCACCACCCGCGAGCGGCGCATCACCATCAGGCGGTCGGCCAGCAGACGTGCCACCGCCAAGTCGTGGGTGACAATCACCACCGCCAGATCCAGTTCCCGCACCAGTCCGCGCAGCAGGTCGAGCAAGCGCGCCTGCACCGAGACATCGAGGCCACCGGTCGGCTCGTCCATGAACACCAACCGTGGGCTCGACACCAGATTGCGGGCGATTTGCAGGCGTTGCTGCATGCCGCCAGAAAAGGTCCGGGGCAAATCGTCAATGCGCTGCGGATCGATTTCCACCTGACTCAACCAGTCGAGACCGGCCCCGCGCAGCTGCTGATAATTGCGCACACCCTGGGCCATCAGACGTTCTCCGATGTTGGCGCCAGCGGACACGCCCATGCGCAAACCGTCACGCGGGCTCTGCTCGACGAACCCCCATTCGGTACGCAGCAAGGTGCGGCGCTCGGCTTCGCTGGCGCTGTACAGGTCCAGCCATTGGTCCTGTTTGTCGCGGTAACCGATGCTGCCGCGCTGCGGCGGCAGGCGGCCGCTGAGCAGTGAGAGCAAGGTGGATTTGCCCGAGCCGGACTCGCCGACAATTCCCAAAACTTCACCGGGATACAAATCGAAGTTGACGTCCTGGCAACCTTTCTCCGGGCCGTACAACAGCGACAAATCACGCACTCGCAGCAGCGGCTCAGTGGACACGGTCACATCGTTTTTCAGCGCCTGGTTCATTGGCCCTGCTCCTGCTGGCTGACGCGCTGTGCGCAGTAATAAGTGTCGGAACAGACGAAGCTCTGGGTGCCGGCGTCGTCGAGAATCAACTCATCGAGGAACGACTCACGGCTGCCACAAATCGCGCAGCACGCTTCCCATTTCTGCGCTTCGAAGGGGTGATCCTCGAAGTCGAGGCTGGTGACTTTGGTGTACGGCGGCACCGCGTACAGACGCTTCTCGCGGCCAGCGCCGAACAGCATCAGCGCCGGGCTCATGTCGAGTTTCGGGTTGTCGAATTTGGGGATCGGCGACGGGTCCATCACGTAGCGCTCGTCCACCATCACCGGGTAGGCGTACGCCGTGGCGATGTGGCCGAAGGTGGCGATGTCTTCGTAAAGTTTGACGTGCATGACCCCGTAATCGTTGAGGGCGTGCATGGTCCGGGTCTCGGTTTCCGACGGCTCGATAAAGCGCAGCGGCTCCGGAATCGGCACCTGGTAAACCATGATCTGGTCGGCGTGCAGCGGCGTTTCCGGGATGCGGTGACGGGTCTGGATCACCGTCGCGTCCGGCGTACTTTCGGTGGTGGCGACGCCTGCGGTGCGGGCGAAGAAGCGGCGGATCGATACGGCGTTGGTGGTGTCGTCCGCGCCCTGATCGATGACCTTGAGCACGTCATCGTCACCGAGAATCGCGGCGGTCAACTGCATGCCTCCGGTGCCCCAGCCGTAAGGCAACGGCATCTCGCGACCACCGAACGGCACCTGATAACCGGGGATCGCCACGGCCTTGAGCAAGGCGCGGCGGATCATGCGTTTGGTCTGCTCATCGAGGTAGGCGAAGTTGTATGCCGCATCGCGCACGGGTGCCTGGCTCACGTCATTCATGGTTTTGGCCCTCGGCAGGCTTGCGCAGTTTGCGGATCAGTTCCAGTTCAGCCTGGAAGTCGACGTAGTGAGGCAGCTTGAGGTGCGAGACAAAACCGGCGGCCTCGACGTTGTCGCAGTGCATGAGCACGAACTCTTCCTGTTGTGCTGGCGAGACGATCTCTTCGTTGTACTCGTCGGCGCGCAACGCACGGTCCACCAGCGCCATGCCCATGGCCTTGCGCTCGGCGTGTCCGAAGGCCAGGCCGTAGCCGCGAGTGAACTGCGCCAGCTCAGTGGCCGAGCCAACGAATTGGTTGACCATCTCGCACTCAGTGACTTCGATGTTGCCCAGGTTGATCGGAAAACCCAGCTCTTCAGGGTCGATCCAGACCTCGACTTCGCCGATGCGGATTTCACCCGCGAAGGGGTGGTTGCGGCCATAACCGCGTTGGGTCGAATAGCCCAGCGCCAACAGGAAACCTTCATCGCCACGGGCCAGGGCTTGCAGGCGTTGAGCGCGACTGGCGGGCAACTCCAGCGGGTCGCGGGTGATGTCGGCCACGTTTTCGCCGCTGTCGGATTCGGTCTTGATCAGGCCTTCCTGCGCCAGCAAACCGAGGACTCGCGGGCACGCTTCGAGGCTGGCATTCGGCGTGGTTTGCGGCCCCGGATATTCGCCTTCGGCCAGCAAGGCAAAGTCCAGCAGACGGTGGGTGTAATCGAAGGTCGGACCCAGCAGTTGCCCGCCCGGCACGTCCTTGAAGGTCGCGGACAAGCGTCGGCTGAGCTGCATGTTCTGGGTATCGATCGGCAGGCTCGGGTTGAAGCGCGGCAACGTGGTGCGGTAGGCGCGCAGCAGGAAGATTGCTTCCACCAGATCCCCCGCCGCTTGCTTGATCGCCAGCGCGGCGAGTTCTTCGTCGTACAGCGAGCCTTCGCTCATCACCCGCGCCACTGCCAGCGGCAGTTGCTGACGGATCTGCTCGACACTCAACTCAGTGACCGCGGTATCGCCCCGACGTTTTTTCGCCAGCAGGCGGTGGGCATTGTCGATGGCCTGTTCGCCACCCTTGACGGCTACGTACATCAGGCACGCTCCTCTGCGATGCGGGTACTGCGCGGCAAACCGATCAGGTCGTGGCCGGCAGTGAAAAACAGGTCGAGGCCACGGGGGAATTCGTTGCGGCGTTCACGTTCGCGCCACAAGCCATCGGCTATCGGCAGCGCCACGTCGTGTTCGCTTTCAATCCCCGGCCCTCGCCACTTCAGCCCTGCCCCGCCGCCGAGGCTTGGCAGCTGAATGAGCACGGTGCAGGACTGGTCGGGATAACGATCATTGCCGGTATCGAAACCGCTCAGGTCGAGCAGGTCTTCAGAGGCAAGCAAAGCGAATCTCGCGTCTTCACGCCGGGTGGTCAGCGGGCAACCACAGTGGAACGCCAGGTTGGCGCGGATCAGCGGCGTATCGAATGACGGCGCGAGCCACAGCGGTGTGTCGACATCGAGCATTGCCAGGCAGAGTGCATAAGTCGCGGGGGCCAGGCCTTCGAGTCTCGGTGCGACCTGTAGGGTCTGGATCAATCCGGGGCCGGCCAACGCCTTGAGTGCCGCGCGAAATCCACGCTGGGCATCCAGCACCGGGTCGGCAAACGCCGGTTGCAACAACTGTGCGCTCATCAGTTTTCTCCTCGCACGAGGGTGAAGAATTCGACTTTGGTGGCGGCGGTTTCCGCCTCTTTTTGTGCCCGGCGCTCAGCTTGAGCTGCCGCCAGCGGCGTGATCATGTCCGCCAGCCAGTGCCGCTGCTGCACGCCCTGCAAATGCGCGTCGGCCAACGCGGCGAGTTCGGCATGGGCCTTGTCGCGCCCCGCCAGATAGCTGTAGCCCGTACGGCCATCGGCCAGGCGCACCACGCAGCGGGTCACGCTCATTTCACCGACGTTGAACGGCGCGCCATTGCCACCCATGCGGCCACGGACCAGGGTCATGCCGACTTCCGGGGCGCGGATCAGTTGGTATTCAATGTCGCGCAACGCATCTTCAAAGGGCTGCAATTCACTGCGACGGGCGCGGGCCAGCACACCAATCCAGTGCTGCCGTTCGGCGTGAGGAACAGGGTTTTGCATGGCGTTCTCCATCAGGTGACGACCTGGTACTGGAAGCGATCCGAACGGCTGGTGGACTGGGCCAGCTCCACGGCACGGCCGTCGCGATCGCGGGAAAGGGTGAAGACACTCAGCGCCGGCAGATGCCGGGGCATCATCAGCAGCGCGGCTTCTTCGCGGTTGGGCAATCGGGCGCCGATCAGGCTCTGGGTACGGGTCAGTGGCAGGTCCCGTTCGCTCAGGTATTTGCGCAGAGAGCCACCGGTGTAGTCGGCCAGCAGCGGCGCGTGAGTGGCGCAATAGCGATGGCGGATCAGGCTGACCGGTTGGTTGTCGAGCTTGCGCAAGGTCTGCAATTCGATCATCGGCGCCATTTCGGCGATGCCCAGATGTTGGGCTTCTTCGCGACTGGCAAAGCAGTAGCGACGCTTGAGCAGTAGCGCCTCGACGCCATGCCCCTGGGCTGACAAAGACTGGCTGTAGGCGCTCTCGGCGGTCATCGAGTAAATCAGCGGCCGCTCCAGCACCTGGGTGCCTTTGCCCTGGCGGCGCAACAGGCTGCCTTCGAACACCAACTCATCGATGGCGCGGCGCAAGGTGTGACGATTGACACCGAAGCGCTCGGCCAACATCACCTCGCCCGGCAGGAAGTCTCCGGCGCGGTACTCCGCCAGCTCCCGCCGCAGGATGTCGGCCAATTCGCGGTACACCGGCTCATCTTGTCTAGACAACTGCATGCTTTAAAAAAAGCGCCCGCGGGCACCCCTCCGAAAAAGTCAGATGAACTGCTTGCGCAGGCGTTGCGACAGGATGTCGATCAGGCTGACGATGACGATGATCACCAGCAGCACCGCGCAGGTCTGCGTGAACTGGAAGGCGCGGATGTTCTCCCACAGGATCACGCCGATACCGCCAGCGCCGACCATCCCCACCACCGTCGCCGAACGCACGTTGGCTTCGAAGCGGTACAGCGCGTAGGACACCCACAGCGGCATCACTTGCGGAATCACCCCGTAGATCACCTCTTGCAAGGCACTGGCACCGGTGGCGCGAACACCTTCGACCGGGCCCGGATCAATCGCTTCGACGGCTTCGGCGAACAGTTTGGCGAGTACGCCGGTGGTGCTGATCCACAGCGCCAACACCCCGGCAAACGGCCCCAGCCCGACAGCCACCACGAACAACATGGCGAAGACCATTTCGTTGATCGAGCGGAACGCATCCATCACCCGGCGCAGCGGTTGGTGGATCCACCACGGTGTGATGTTTTCCGAGCAGAGAATGCCCAGCGGCACCGAGCAGACAATCGCCAGCACCGTGCCCCACAGGGCGATTTGTACGGTGACGAGCATTTCCTTGAGGTACATGCGCCATTCATGGAAATCCGGCGGGAAGAAGTCCCCGGCGAACGTCGCCATGTTTCCCGAGTCGCGGTACAGCGCCATCGGATTCATTTCAGCGCCGTGCCAGGCCCAGGCCAGCAGGACCAGAAACAGGCCCCAACCGGCGTATTGCGGCCAGGTACGCTTGCCAACAGCTTCAGCGTGCAGAGTGGTCATGAGGGTTCTCTAAAAAGCGTTTAAAGAGGCGATTCACATATGTCATGGCGGGTACAAAACCCGTAGGAGCAAGCTTGCTCGCGATGGCGGCGTGACAGGCAGCGTCAATGTCGACTGACACTCAGTCATCGCGAGCAAGCTTGCTCCCACACTTACCGAGGCATGCATCAACCGGCGTTGGCGGTCTTTTTATCGCTCTTCTCGAGCAAGGTGATGCGCTCTTGCAGCTTCGCCAGCTCGGCATCGATCTCGGCCAGTTTTTTGGTTTTATCGGCCGCATCAAGCTTGGTGTCCGCAGTGATCGTGGTGCGTTGCTTGAACAACTCGAGCTGACGAATCGGCAGCAACTGGTCGTCGCTGGACTTCAGGAACTTGCCCAGTTGCATGCCCTTGAGCACCGCTTTCTCTTCGTCGGTGTCGCCGTAGCTGAAGATGAAATCGCGGATCTTGGTCTTCTCGCTGTCACTCAGCGCTTTGCTCCACACCAACGGGTCGGCAGGGATCAGCGGCGACTTCCAGATCACTTTCAACAGCGCAGCTTTATCGGGCTGGGTGACTTCCAGGCGATCCCAGCTTTCGGTGTTGAACGTCGCCACATCCAGTTGCCCCTTGGCCACGCTCAAGGCGTTGACCTCATGGCTGGAATTGAGCGTGCGCTTGAACGCGGTGGCGGCATCGACGTTGTTCTTGGCGAACACGTAGTAGCCCGGCACCAGATAGCCCGAGGTGGAGTTCGGATCACCGTTGCCGAAGGTCAGGTTCTTGGCGTCCTTCAGCATGTCGTCGACCGAATTGATCGGGCTGTCCTTGCGCGCGATCAACACGCTCCAGTAACCGGCAGCGCCACTGGCCGCGGCGGTCTGGGCGAAGATTTCACCGTTGGAACGGTCCACGGCTTCGATGGCGGCCTTGTTGCCCAGCCACGCCACATCGACCTTGTTGAAGCGCATGCCCTGGATCAGGCCGGCATAGTCGGAAGCGAATGTGGCGTTGATCTTCAGGCCGGTCTGCTTCTGCATGTCGTCAAGAAATGGCTGCCAGACGCTCTTGAGATTTTGCGAAGACTCGGTGGACATGATGCCGAAGTTGATGGCTTTTTCTTCAGCCTGGGCGGTGCCCATCAAACAACCGGTGAGCAGTGCTGCACCAGCAAAAACGCGACCGATACGGTTCAACATGGAAAGGTTTCCTGAGAGTGAACGGTTGGGGAGTCCGGAGTGATCAAACACGCGCCAGCACCAGCCGGGGTGCAGCTTCGTTGTGACGGGAAGGCTCGGAGCACATGAGGCTGGTGTCGATGTCGGCACCGTACAGATCGTTGAGGAACGCGCCACTGAGCTCAGTACCCGGGCCATCGAAATGAATCCGACCGGCCTTCAGCGCCACGGCGCGCGGGCAATAGCGGGTGGCGTAGTCGACCTGATGCAGGGTCACCACCACGGTCTTGCCGTCGCGGCGATTGATGTCGGCGAGGATTTCCATAACCTTGCGCGCCGATTCCGGATCCAGAGAGGCGATCGGCTCGTCCGCAAGGATGACTTCGGCACGCTGGGTCAGTGCACGGGCAATCGCCACGCGTTGCTGCTGCCCACCGGACAAGGTCGAGGCCCGCTGCGCGGCGAGGTCAGCCAGGCCGACGCGGGCCAGGGACTCCATGGCGAACTGTTTTTCCTCGGCATTGAACAGGCCCAGGTTGCCACGCCAGCGCGGCATGCGGCCCAGGCAACCGAGCAGCACGTTGTCGAGCACGCTCAGACGATTGACCAGGTTGAACTGCTGGAAGATGTAGCCGATGTCGGCGCGCAAGCGGCGCACCTTGCCATTGAGCCGTCCGCTCGCCTGTACTTCCCGCCCCAGCACTTTGACGCTGCCACCGTTGTTTTTATCGCAACAGGCCAGGCCCGCGAGATGGCGCAACAAGGTGGATTTGCCGGAGCCGGACGCGCCGATCAGCGCGACCATCTCACCGGCCGCGATGGTCAGTTCGAGGTCGACCAGTGCGGTTTTACGCGCAAAGGTCTTGTTCAGATGATCGACATGGATAGCTGCGTTCATGGGCTTCTCTGTCTGGTTGAACAGCCGTCCGTGGCCGTATTTGAGTTCAACAGACTTTAGGCACGGGGCATGTCAGCCCTATGACTTGCACATTTCACTGGGTGAATCATTTGATGAAGGTTTTGTGAAAGGTTGAGCTGGAGGGCTGGCGCGTTTGGTCGCGGTTGTGACCGGATTGGGTGTCCACTGGCGAACCCGGCAGACTTGACTCAGGCCGGTATTCGCCCTGGTTTTTCATGAGGGGGCATATACCGCAACCGCGTCAGAGGCGGCCTACCGGCCGGTCTGGTTCTGATGCGCGCGTGTTTCCCTGTAGGAGCTGTCGAGTGCAACTAGGCTGCGATCTTTTGACTCTGTTTTTTACAGGCAAGATCAATAGATCGCAGCCTTCGGCAGCTCCTACGGAGTGATACATCCGCAAAATCAGGTCGTCTGTCAGGCCGCCATCGCTGGCAAGCCAGCTCCTACAGTTGATTGGCGTACACCACGCTCCTCACCACTCATCAGGCCGAGCGTTAGCTCGCCTTCCACTTTTGATCCACCCGCCCCCTCGGGAGGCTGAGTGGAGGTGTTTATCCGGGGATTGGCGCGCAGCGCCGTTCGACGTAGTCGAACTCATTGCATGTAGGTCGAAGCGAAGCCGACCGGAGGGCAATGCCCCCGGATGAATACCGGAGCGAAGGAACGCCGAGCCTCAGCGAGGGGCCGTACGTAAGGGGCGAGCGTTTTTTGCTTACTTTTTTAGGCGCTCGGTACGTGTCAAGGTACCTGTCACCTTGTCTTACAGTTGCTAGCCCGTTGCGCTCTTAATTTCAGGGCGCTCTGGGTTTAAATACACAGCATCTGCCAACTTCCAGTTGCGTGTTCGAGTGCTCCA
>NZ_FYDY01000051.1:0-17341 GCF_900187435.1 Pseudomonas sp. Irchel s3b5 | reverse complement strand
TCGACCTGATCGACCACCGACAATTTAAAAGCCAGCGTGTAATCGCGCTGACTGCGCCTTTTCCCCGAATCCATTGCTCCCTCCTGAAAATAGGTCAGAAGGTGTAAACCTTATTCAGGACGGGACACCGATGACAAAAAAGCCGACGCCTTGGCGTCGGCTTTTAATAACGCACAGAAATCGGGCTATCGCTTGTAAACAATGACCTTGGTGCCGCTTTCACAGGTGCCGACGATTTGTCCGCCGGCCTCAGCGCCTTTATCGACGATTTCCAGTGAATAACCGGAAACGCCCTTGGCATCCAGTTTCGCTGCGATTTCGGCTTTCAGTTCTTCGCATGGCTTGCCGGCCGCAAACACAGAACCGGCAAGGCTCAACAAACCTGCTGCCAATATAAATTTCTTCATCGGTTGCATCCCCTGGTCGAATCAAAAGGGTTATCCAGCGGTCTGCCAGACGCGCTCATACAGCGCTTTGCCATTCCCTGTGGCATACGGCCAGCACGCAAGTTCAGAAGACTAGACTAAAGTCAGCTGCTGGCAATCCGGAACCCGACCTTAAGGGTCACCTGAAAGTGCGCGGCCTTGCCATCCTTGATATGCCCTCGGGTTTCGGTCACTTCAAACCATTCCAAATACTTGATGGTTTTACTGGCTTCGGCCAGTGCGTTGTTGATCGCATCTTCAATGCTGGTGGTGGACGAGCCGACCAGCTCGACTTTCTTATAGGTGTGATGGTCAGTCATGGCGTTCTCCTCGGCGTGTGAATTACAGCCTAGCAGTGATTTTTCCTATTACTTCAGTCGACACATCCGCAGTGAAGTTCAGATTTACTGCACTTTCTCCTTCACCTGAAGTCCCAACCAACACACGCTACTCATCACCAATGCAGGAGAGCCACCATGGCCAGCACTTCGTTACGTAAAGCCTCATTGCAAAGCATGGAAGCCGAGATCGAGAGTCTGCTCAAGTCGTTGGAAAGCCTTAAGGACGACACCTCGGACGAGTCGCGTAGAACCCTGAAAAGCCTGAAAGTCAACGCCGAGAATGCGTTGACGCATTCGCGACACCTACTCTCCGATGCTTATGAAGAGGTCAAGGTCAAAACCCGTGAAACCGGGATCGCCACCCGCGATTACGCTCAGGAACATCCCTGGACAACAGCCGGAGTCGCGGTGGGTGCATTGGGCCTGTTGGCTGCTTATTTGCTGTGCAAGCGTGATTAATCCGCTCGACGCAGCTCATTCTTGAGCCACTGCGCCAGTTGCCGGGCGCGTCCGTCTGCGGCGCGCTTGGGCAGCCACAACGCCAGTTGCGCCGAGGTTTCGCTGAAACCCCAAGGTGCAACCAGGCGGCCAGCCTTCAAGTCCTCGGCCACTAACGGCTCGGGGGCAATCGCCACACCCAGCCCCGCAACGGCAGCCTCCAGCAAATAATACAAATGCTCGAAGCCCTGACCATACGTCAATGTCCCGGCGTCGAGGTCGCGCTGCTGCGCCCAGCTTGGCCAGGCTTGTGGGCGTGATGTGGTGTGCAACAGTGGTTCGCTCAGCAGTGCCGTAGCAGGCGAGTGTTTTAGTCCTTCATAACCGGCAAAGCGCGGGCTCATGACCGGTCCGATGCGTTCGCTGGCCAGTTCGAAGACCTGCATGTCCGCTGGCCACGGCGGTTCGGCGAACACCAGGAGTGCGTCCAGCCCCGGCCGTCGTGGGTCGAGATCGCCTTCTCCGGCAGACAGGTGCAACCGAAGGTCTGGCAGATCCGCATTGAGCCGTCCCAGGCGCGGGATGAACCAGCGCGCCAACAGGCTTCCCGAACAACCAAGCACGAAGGGTGCGTCGGCGGTGCTTTGCGTGAGCTCAGCGCACACGGTGCGCAAGCGTTCAAACGCTTCGGCGCTCGCGTCGCGCAGTCGCATGCCGGCATCTGTGAGTTTAAGGCCGCGACCTTCCTTGGTGAACAGGCTCATACCCAAGTGCTCTTCCAGCACTTTCAACTGACGGCTGACGGCACCATGGGTCACGTGCAGCTGTTCGGCAGCCTGACTGACGCTGTTTAAGCGAGCAGTGGCTTCGAAGGCGCGCAAGGCGTTCAGCGGTGGGAGATCGTGGCTCATTAGATCTGTGAGTTTTCCTGACAGGTTGTGGCGATCTTATCGGTTTTCAGCCGAAGACGTCAGGGGTAGAGTGAAGCCCATTATCACTTCACGCATTCAACTGGAGCGCCCCATGACCCAGACTAATCTGCGCAACGGCCCCGACGCCAACGGCCTGTTCGGCGCGTTCGGCGGCCGTTACGTCGCTGAAACCCTGATGCCGCTGATCCTCGACCTGGCCCGCGAATACGAGTTGGCCAAGGAAGATCCTGCCTTCAAGGAAGAGCTGGCCTACTTCCAGCGTGACTACGTCGGTCGTCCAAGCCCGCTCTATTTCGCCGAGCGCCTGACCGAGTTCTGTGGCGGCGCCAAGATCTACCTCAAGCGTGAAGAGCTGAACCACACCGGCGCGCACAAGATCAACAACTGCATCGGCCAGATCCTGCTGGCACGGCGCATGGGTAAAAAACGCATCATCGCCGAGACCGGCGCCGGCATGCACGGTGTGGCCACTGCCACCGTCGCTGCGCGTTTCGGTCTGGACTGCGTGATCTACATGGGCACCACTGACATCGAGCGTCAGCAGGCCAACGTGTTCCGCATGAAACTGCTGGGCGCTGAGGTGATCCCTGTCGTGGCGGGCACCGGCACCTTGAAAGACGCGATGAACGAAGCATTGCGTGACTGGGTGACCAACGTCGACAGCACGTTCTACCTGATCGGCACTGTGGCCGGTCCACACCCATATCCTGCAATGGTTCGCGACTTCCAGGCCGTGATCGGCAAGGAAACCCGTGAGCAGCTGCAAGCCCAGGAAGGCCGCCTGCCGGACAGCCTGGTAGCGTGCATTGGCGGTGGTTCCAACGCCATGGGCCTGTTCCACCCGTTCCTCGACGACAAGAGCGTCGAAATCATCGGCGTTGAAGCCGCTGGCTACGGCATCGAAACCGGCAAGCATGCGGCGAGCCTGAACGGCGGCGTACCGGGCGTATTGCACGGCAACCGTACCTTCCTGCTGCAGGACGACGATGGCCAGATCATCGACGCCCACTCGATTTCTGCTGGCCTGGACTACCCAGGCATCGGCCCGGAACACGCCTGGTTGCATGGCATCGGCCGCGTTCAATACACCTCGGTGACCGACGACGAAGCCCTCGCCGCGTTCCACCAGTGCTGCCGTCTGGAAGGCATCATTCCTGCCCTGGAAAGTGCCCATGCCCTGGCCGAAGTGTTCAAGCGCGCACCTACCTTGCCGAAGGATCACCTGATGGTGGTCAACCTGTCCGGCCGTGGCGACAAAGACATGCAGACCGTGATGCACCACATGGAACAATCCAAGCAGGAGAAACACTGATGAGCCGCCTGCAAACGCGTTTTGCCGAACTCAAGGAACAGAACCGCGCCGCCCTGGTGACCTTCGTCACCGCGGGCGACCCGAGCTACGACACGTCCCTGGCCATCCTCAAAGGCTTGCCGGCCGCTGGTGCAGACGTGATCGAACTGGGCATGCCCTTCACCGATCCGATGGCCGATGGCCCGGCGATTCAACTGGCCAACATTCGTGCGTTGGGCGCCAAGCAGAATCTGGCGAAAACCCTGCAAATGGTCCGCGAGTTCCGCGAAGGCAATCAAGAGACGCCGCTGGTGTTGATGGGTTACTTCAACCCGATCCACATGTACGGCGTGCCGCGTTTCATCGCCGATGCCAAAGAGGCCGGCGTTGACGGCCTGATCGTGGTCGATCTGCCGCCGGAGCATAACGGCGAGCTGTGCGACCCGGCGCAGGCCGCGGGCCTGGACTTTATCCGTCTGACCACGCCGACCACCGACGATGTCCGCCTGCCGACCGTTCTCAACGGCAGCTCCGGGTTTGTGTATTACGTATCGGTGGCCGGTGTGACCGGTGCCGGTGCCGCGACGCTGGAGCACGTTGAAGAAGCCGTCGCTCGTCTGCGTCGTCATACCGATCTGCCGATCAGCATCGGTTTCGGTATCCGCACCCCTGAACAGGCTGCGTCTATCGCGCGTCTGGCCGACGGTGTTGTGGTGGGGTCGGCATTGATCGATAACATCGCCAATGCCACCTCGCCGGAACAAGCGGTGGACGGCGTGCTGAGCCTGTGCTCGGCGTTGGCCGAAGGCGTGCGCAAGGCCCGCATCAGCTGAAAGTAACGTGCATCAAAAGATCGCAGCCTGCGACAGCTCCTACAGATGAAATGTGATCTGTAGGAGCTGTCGCAGGCTGCGATCTTTGCTTTCTAAGCTATCAAGGCAACTCCAGTCCGCCCGATGCCTTATGCAGTTTGCGCAGATGTTCGCCGATTTGCTTCACGTTGGCTTCATTGGCGGCCATCTCGGCGGCTCGGCTCGGTTCGAGCAGCGCCCTCACCTCTTTGTCGAGATCACCGGTCAGTGCCTGGAGTTTTTTCTGGCGCAAACTGGTTTCCGCTTCCAGATGCTGCGACTCGCTTGGCTGCGGCAATCCATAACCGCCAGTGCCCAGCAACTCCGCCGGGCGACTGAGGAAGCCACTGTTGTCGAGAATCTGCCTGAGCGTTTCGTTGGCCCTGTCCATGCCGCCGTTCTTCAGCTCTCGAGCGCCTAGATATCGCTGCTTCACTTCATCCTGAGCCAACAGCATCTGGCGCCGAAAGCTCGCCTGTTCCAATAGCAGCAAGGCTGCGCTGGTGCGCAAGTCAGCCTGGTCGAACCATTCCCGGCGCTCCTGGGCTTTCAAATCCAGCCATTCTTCGACGGTGTCCTGCTTGATCGGCAGGTGCTTCTTCAGCACTTCGAACATGGCTTGATAACGATCGCGGAAAGAGTCGAAGCGATAGCCCAGACGCAGGGCTTCCCGTTGATCGTTCAACACGCTGGTGTCCGCCAGTCCGCGGCCTTTCAACACTTCCAGCAAACCGTTGGGCATGATGTTGTCGAGGGCGACCAGTTGCGCATTGTTGGTGCCGCCGCGTAGCAGTTTCAGCTCTTCCACCGCGCAGTTGTTCGACAGGAAGAAGTAGTTGCCGTCGTAACTCCAGTGCATTTCGGCGGCACGCTCCACCACGCCATCGATCTCGCTGCGCGACAGGTTCAACGGCACGGAGGCCAGGCTGCGCAGTTCGGTCTTGGTGTATTCGTCGATGACCTGGGCAAGGGGCAAAACAAACAGGCGTGACGGGTATTTACCCACAAGTCCGTCCCAGCTCGACAGTTGAACGTCGCCGACGAAGGCGCGGTACGACAGCACCAGATGCTGATCCAGATCCAGCCGGCAATCCGGCCCGCGTGGACGGCCCGGTGCGCAGATCACCAGCCGCAACATGCTGTGGCCCCAGCGGCTGACCCAGTTCTGATTGGCCTCGGCCAGCAGATAGTCAACGGCGTAGACCCGTTCCGGATCAACGTGGCCTAACGGCGTTTTGGCGAAGTCATTACCGGCATTGAGGAAGGCGAAGGTTTGGCCGCAAGCGTTCCTGGCAGCGGGCGCCCAGCCAAAGCGTTCTTCGTAGTAGCGATACAGCGCGGGGCGACGGCAGGCGTAGCTCGGGTCGAGGAGGAAGTATTCCATGTTGACCGCGACGAACTCCTTCGGACTGCTTGTCTCGTAGATGTCCGGGCTGCGGGCGATCTGCCGGTTGTGCTGTTCGCGCTCGCCACGACGGCCGACGTATTGCTGCCACCCGGCGAGGTCAAGCAGGCGCGGATCGTCGCTGAGGGTAAAGCGCCGATCGGATTGGCTCCGGCATTCGTCCGGAATGCCAATCAGGCCCGAACTGTTACTGCGTTGGGTGCAACGCTGAATCAGTTTGCGCTCGGTATCCGACCACAGGCGCGAACGATCATAAATATGAGTCAACTCATGCAGGACGGTGGCCAGCATTTCCCGGCGCACAGTGCCGTGGGGGCGATAAGTCTTTTTGGTCGCGGCGCTGCCGTCCGTGAGGCTGGCCAACAGATTGCGATTCAGATCGAGCTCCGAGACCAGCGATGCCTGCCCGTAGGCATTCTTGGGCATGTCATCGGTCCAGCCGACATCAATGCGCCGGTCCAGCTGCTCGATGAAGCGCGGCGGCAGGGCCTGCATGGCTTCATCGAGCAGGGCCTGGCTGGCTTGCTGTTGCGCGGGCGTCAGACCTTCGGTCTTGAGCTGTAATTGAAGGCCAGCGTGGGCCGTGTTGCCAAGCAGCAACAGGGCCCCGGCCAGCAGCCAGGCGCCTGGACCCTTCACAGTGCGAGGATGGCTTCGGCGAGATCCTGGTCACTGGCATCACGAGCTTCCGGCACGCGGGTGCGCAACAAATCAAACGCGGACTCCAGGTGAGCGCCACGAATATCGCCATTGCTGGCGACGAAGCTGGCGGCATCGTCCTGGGCTTCGCGGACAATCTTCGAATCACGAATGGACGTGGTGGTATCGGAAGTGAAATCAAGTGTGCGCTGGGTAGCGCGAATCAGAATGTTGCTGGTGGCAACCAGAGTTTGTGCCTGGGCCACGTCGGCCAACAGGAACAGGCCTAAGACGGCAGCAATGAGCGGGTTACGCATGGAACGACTCCAGATAAAACAAGGATAACTATTGGACGAGTATTGCCTGTGCCAGTTCAAGGTCGCCAGCATGAAGTTTCGGCTGGGTCTGGCGTAGATACAGCAGGGCCGCTTCCAGTTGCGCACCTCTCAATCGACCGTCACTGGCAATGAATGCCGCGGCATCATCCCGGGCGGCGAGCAGTTTATGGTCGAAGGGGGCGGAGGTCACCAGGCTTGTGGCGTAACCGCTGGCAACCGTGCCTTGGGTAGACAGGTTGAAAGCGTCGTAGGCTTGGGCCGAACCGTTATAGCCAAGAGCAAGGAGCACTGGAGCGATCAACAGATTTGAAAGAAAACGCATGAGGCTCGACAGTTGCAAGTGAGTCCCAAGGCTAGCGTAAGGCCCATTCTAGAGCCAGCGCCGAAATATTGGGACGCGACCGGCGCGTCCCATATCAGCGGTTTCGCTTAGATCGACAGGATGGCTTGCGCCAGCTGTGCGTCTGTCGCATTCAACGCAGGCGCCTGGTGGCGAATGTGGTCGAGTGCGCTTTCGAGTTTTACACCGCGGATAGAGCCTTCGCTGGCGACGAAGCTGGCAGCGTCATCACGGGCAGCAAGCACGATCTTGTCATCCTTGAAGGACGACGTGACGTCGGACGTCGAATCGGAGCTCGACTTGAGTGCTCCAACGACGGCGTCGGTGGTCACGATGAAGCTGGTGGCGTGGGAATTGGCAGCCACGGCAAGCAAGGCTGCAGCGCTGAGCAGACGTAGTCGGGACATGGTGTTACTCCTTTGGAAAAGCTCGATGAGAGGTGCGTGCCCGGCCATTCAGCGCCGGAGCTTCGATCACCCCGTTCTGGTTGGATATTAGGCCTGTATATGTCGGTCGACCAGCCTGCTTGAAAAAACTCTGTGTAACAGCTGCAAGGTTAAACCTTACAGTTCAACTGTACCTGTGCATTTTTTGATTTTGTGAAACTGTACTATTTTTACTTTGTTGACCCTTAAACGACAAGACCCGTCGTGGTTTCCCACGACGGGTCTTGTTTGTTCAATTCGGGTGCTGGCGGTGGACCCTTCAGGTCAGAGCCAGCGACGCTAACTTAGCGCCAGAACGGCTTGCTCAGCTCTTCGTAGCGTTGTGCTTCGCTAATCCCGGCGTCAGCCAGCAGACGCGAATCCAGGCGAGCCAATTGGTGGCGGCTGGAGATGCGGCGCTGCCACAGCATCAAGTTGGCGATAACGCGCAGAGGCATGGAAGCCTGGGTTTTTGCAGCAGTGTTTTCGAAGAACAGTTCGGAACTGAGTGTACGTTCCATGGTTGACATCCTTCCGCTTGTGGCGGGATCAGGTAGTGGTTTAACTGGTGCCCATGTTCCTCTTCTTTGCCTAGTCTCTGTAGATACAGTTCATCTGTATTGTGAGAGCTCAGTTAACTGTTTATAGGGGGTGTACTGGTCTAAATTGAGGCAACTGTACCTATCTGCACTAATTCTGTGCATTTTTAGGTTTTTGGTCGGAGGGTGTAGGCTTTTTCGGTAGGAAATGACCAGTACAGCAGTACAGTTTTTTCGATAATAGAAACGGACAATGAGGAGCTGACGAAACTGTGTTTGCGTCAGCTCCTATCTGTATCAATTACTTCTTCAGCATTTGCCCGGTTTCTTCTAGGTTGATGTGCCAGCTCAGTGCATAGCGCAGGATATGCGGGGTGTGTCCACCGAGAGCACAAGCGGCTGTGAAGTAGTCATCAAGCGCCTGGCGATAATCCGGGTGCACACAATTATCGATGATGATGCGCGCCCGCTCCCGAGGCGCCAGGCCGCGCAGGTCAGCCAGGCCGACTTCGGTGACGAGGATGTCGACGTCATGCTCGGTGTGGTCTACGTGGCTGACCATCGGCACTACGCTTGAGATCGCGCCGTTCTTGGCGATCGACTTGGTCACGAAGATGGACAAATGCGCATTGCGCGCGAAATCGCCAGAACCACCGATCCCGTTCATCATCCGCGTACCGCAAACGTGAGTGGAGTTGACGTTGCCGTAGAGGTCGAACTCAAGCGCCGTGTTGACGCCGATGATGCCCAGGCGGCGCACGACTTCAGGATGGTTGGAAATCTCCTGCGTGCGCAGCACCAGTTTGTCCTTGTAGCGCTCCAGGTTGCCGAATACGTCGGCATTACGTCGACTCGACAAGGTGATCGAGCTGCCCGACGCAAAGCTCAGCTTGCCGGCGTCGATCAGGTCGAAGGTCGAGTCCTGAAGTACTTCGGAATACATCGTCAGGTCTTCGAACGGCGAATCGATCAGGCCGCACATCACCGAGTTGGCAATGGTGCCGATACCGGCCTGCAGCGGGCCGAGCTTGTTGGTCATGCGCCCAGCCGCGACTTCCTGCTTGAAGAAGTTGATCAGGTGGTCGGCAATGCCCTGAGTCTCGGCGTCTGGCGCCAGCACCGTGGATGGCGAGTCGCCCTGATTGGTGATGACGATGGCGACAATCTTTTCCGGTGGAATCGGGATGGCGGTGCTGCCGATACGGTCATCGACCTTGACCAGCGGAATAGGCGTGCGGGTCGGGCGATAGGTCGGGATGTAGATGTCGTGCAGACCTTCGAGGTTCGGGTTGTGCGCCATATTGATTTCGACAATGACGTGCTTGGCGAAAATCGCGAAGCTGGCCGAGTTGCCCACCGAAGTCGTCGGCACAATGTGCCCTTGTTCGGTGATTGCCACAGCTTCAATCACGGCGATGTCCGGCAGCTTCAGTTGCTGGTTGCGCAATTGCTCCACGGTCTCGGACAAATGCTGGTCGATGAACATGACCTCGCCGGCGTTGATCGCCTTGCGCAAGGTGCTGTCGACCTGGAACGGCATGCGTCGTGACAGCACGCCGGCTTCGGTGAGTTGCTTGTCGAGGTCGTTGCCCAGGCTCGCACCGGTCATCAGGGTGATCTTCAACGGCGTGACCTTGGCGCGTTCGGCCAGTGCCTGTGGCACGGCCTTGGCTTCACCGGCGCGGGTGAAACCACTCATGCCGACGGTCATGCCGTCTTCAATCAAGGCGGCGGCTTCGGCAGCGCCCATCACTTTGTCCAACAACGAAGGCAGGCGAATACGGTCACGGTACATGGATTATTATCTCGGGCAACAAGTAACAGGACGTGCAGTCTAGTGAATTACGCCGAGTCCTGTCCCGCTACCAAGGTCGCAAAAGAGCTGTCTATTTCGGGCCTTTTGAGCAAAACACCATTACCGGATCGGTAACAAAAGCGTAGTTTTGTCCGACGATTTGCGCAAACAAAAACGCCCCGACGAATCGGGGCGTTCTGTATGCCGCGCAGAATTACTCGACGGCTTTGACCATGTCTTCGATGACCTTTTTAGCGTCGCCGAACACCATCATGGTTTTATCCAGGTAGAACAGTTCGTTGTCCAGGCCGGCATAACCGCTGGCCATCGAGCGTTTGTTGACGATGATGGTCTTGGCCTTGAACGCTTCGAGGATCGGCATGCCGGCAATCGGCGACTTCGGATCGTTCTTGGCGGCCGGGTTGACCACGTCGTTGGCGCCCAATACCAATACCACGTCGGCCTGGCCGAACTCGGAGTTGATGTCTTCCATCTCGAACACCTGGTCGTAAGGCACTTCGGCCTCGGCCAGCAATACGTTCATGTGGCCCGGCATACGACCGGCAACCGGGTGGATCGCGTACTTCACGGTCACGCCGCGATGAGTCAGCTTCTCGGTCAGTTCTTTCAGTGCGTGCTGTGCCCGCGCTACCGCCAGGCCGTAGCCCGGAACGATGATCACGGTGTCGGCGTTGGTCAGCAGGAAGGTCGCGTCGTCAGCCGAACCGGATTTCACCGGACGGGCTTCTTTCGAACCCGCCGGGCCGGCCGCATCCGCCGTATTGCCGAAGCCACCGAGCAGCACATTAAAGAAGGAACGGTTCATCGCCTTGCACATGATGTACGAGAGGATCGCACCGGACGAACCCACCAGCGAACCGGCGATGATCAGCATCGAGTTGTTCAGCGAGAAGCCGATACCCGCTGCCGCCCAACCGGAGTAGCTGTTGAGCATCGACACCACGACCGGCATGTCGGCGCCACCGATCGGGATGATGATCAGCACGCCGAGCACGAAGGCCAGGGCCAGCATCACTGCGAAAGCGGTGTAGTCGCCGGTGAGCATGAAGGTCAC
Source organism: Pseudomonas sp. Irchel s3b5 (assembly GCF_900187435.1). Lineage (NCBI taxonomy): Bacteria > Pseudomonadati > Pseudomonadota > Gammaproteobacteria > Pseudomonadales > Pseudomonadaceae > Pseudomonas > Pseudomonas sp. Irchel s3b5. Next base: position 6,507 of record NZ_FYDY01000051.1, on the reverse strand, counting down.
GCCCAGGCCCAGTGTCGCCAGACCCAGCAGCAGGTTCAGCTTGTGCTGGCCGGTGAACTGCACCGGGGCACCCTGGAACAGGCGGAACTTGTACTTGCCTGACAGCTTGCCGAACGCGATCACCGAACCGGAGAAGGTGATTGCACCAATGGCCGCGCCGAGGAACAGTTCCAGGCGATTACCGGCCGGAATTGCGTCGCCGAGCTGATGGACGATGCCCAGCGACTGTGGTTCGACCACGGCAGCCACGGCGATGAACACCGCAGCCAGACCGATCATGCTGTGCATGAAGGCGACCAGTTCCGGCATCTTGGTCATTTCAACGCGTTTGGCCATGATCGAACCGGCGGTGCCGCCAACCAACAGGCCGACGATCACGTAGACGATGCCGTCCTGTGCCAGTTCGGCACCGAGCTTGTAGATCAGGCCGACCGTGGTGAGGATCGCCAGGCCCATGCCGAGCATGCCGAACAGGTTGCCGCGACGCGACGTGGTGGGGTGCGAAAGGCCCTTGAGCGCCTGGATGAAGCAGACCGAGGCGATCAAATACAGGGACGTAACCAGGTTCATGCTCATGCTTGCTGCACCTCAGCCTTGACTGCTTCAGCCTTGGCGGCCGGCGCTTTTGCTGGCGCTTTTTTCTTGAACATTTCCAGCATGCGACGGGTGACCAAAAAGCCACCGAACACGTTCACCGCGGCCAGGGCCACAGCCAGAGTGCCCATGGTCTTGCCCAGTGGCGTCACGGTCAAAGCCGCTGCCAGCATGGCACCGACGATCACGATCGCCGAGATCGCGTTGGTCACCGCCATCAACGGAGTGTGCAGCGCAGGCGTCACGTTCCAGACCACGTGGTAACCGACATAAATCGCCAGCACGAAGATGATCAGGTTGTAGATACCGTCAGAGATCAGCATGTCTTCCATTGTTTTTATCCTCAGCCGTTCTTGCGCACGATCTGGCCGTCGCGGCACATCAGGCACGCGGCGACGATGTCGTCTTCAAGGTTGATCACCAGTTGTCCTTCTTTATCGAACAACAGTTTCATGAAGTCCAGCAGGTTGCGGGCATACAGCGCCGAAGCGTCAGCCGCCACCGCGCCGGCCAGGTTGGTCGGGCCGACAATGGTCACGCCATTCTCGATGACCACCTGATCGGCCACGGTCAGCGGGCAGTTGCCGCCCTGGGCTGCCGCGAGGTCGATGACCACCGAGCCCGGCTTCATCTGCGACACGGTTTCCGCGCTCAACAGCGTCGGAGCCTTGCGACCCGGAATCAGTGCGGTAGTGATGACGATGTCAGCCTGCTTGGCGCGTTCGTGTACGGCCGCGGCCTGGCGCTGCATCCAGCTGGCTGGCATAGGGCGTGCGTAACCGCCGACACCGACGGCGCATTCACGCTCTTCATCGGTCTCGTACGGCACGTCAACGAACTTGGCGCCGAGGGATTCGATCTGCTCTTTAACCGCAGGACGCACGTCAGACGCTTCGATCACTGCTCCCAGGCGTTTGGCCGTGGCGATCGCCTGCAAGCCGGCAACACCGGCACCGAGAATCAGCACGCGCGCCGCTTTCACGGTGCCCGCAGCGGTCATCAGCATTGGCATGAAGCGCGGATAGTGGTGAGCAGCCAGCAACACGGCTTTATAACCGGCGATGTTGGCTTGCGAGGACAGCACGTCCAGGCTCTGGGCGCGTGAGGTACGAGGCGCCGCTTCCAGAGCGAAGGCAGTAATGCCGCACTCGGCCATTTTTGCGATGGTTTCATTGCTGAACGGGTTGAGCATGCCCACCACAATGGTGCCGCTCTTGATCAGTGCGAGCTCGCTGTCGCTGGGGGCGACAACTTTGAGAATCAGCTCTGCACCAAACGCATCGTTGGCGCTGCCAATGCTTGCGCCTGCCGCTTCATAGGCACTGTCGACAACGCTGGCATTAATGCCGGCGCCGCTTTGTACAGTGACCTTATGGCCCTGGCCGATCAGCTTCTTGATGGTTTCCGGGGTTGCAGCAACCCGTGTTTCACCGGTCTGGGTTTCGAGAGGAACACCAATGTGCACGTCAAATCTCCTGCGTGATCTTATTGAGTAAACCCATGCACTACGGATGGTGCGGCTGGGGCGGCCGATCAGCACGATCCCGCCAAATCAGGGCGGGGCGCGGCATTTTGCAGGCGAACTTTGTGCCCTTCAAGGGATTATGACGGGTGACGGAAAATTAACTACAAGTCACCCCGTGACCGAATGTCGCAACCGACAGGCCCGATCCCTTGTAGACCGTGCTTTGTAAGGATTTTGAGCGAAATTCAATAATTTGCACATCGGCCGTATGAATGATGCGGCATTGTCGCAAAATAGTGGCGCAAAGCCGCGTCAACCGGCGCTTGTGGGACGATTGTTCGGCTGCTTAGTACAGTTTGCTGTTACGCGACAAATACTTATATCTGTAGGGCTTTGTGTTTGCTGACTACGAGGTCAGATAATGGCTTCGAGCCTTTATCCTTCTAGGCTGTAGCCGTGGGCCTGATTTACCAGCCAGTCACGAAAGGCCCTTAATGACGCGGATTCGACCTTTCGCTCTGGAATCATCAGGTAATAGGCCTTAATGCTGGAGAGTGCCTGAGGGTTGGCAATCACCAGGCGTTTCTCGGCCAGTTCACGCTGAATCAGGAACGGCGGGATCAGGGCAATGCCCATGTCGTGCATGGCTGCTTGGGCAAGCATGGAGAATAGTTCGTAGCGCGGTCCTGTCATGTCTCGGGGGACATTCAGGTGTTGAGAGTTGAACCATTGGCGCCAGGCGTAAGGGCGTGTGGTTTGTTGCAGGAGGGGCCGGTCAGCGATTTCGCCGGGCGTCAGAAGAGGCTTTTTTCCCAGTAAGTTGGGGCTGCACACAGGCATCGGATTTTCACCCATCAACCTGTGGGATTCCGTACCTGACCAATCTGCATCGCCGAAATAGATTGCCGCGTCGAATTCGGTGTCTGCAAACAGAAACGGGCGTGTGCGGTTGGTCAGGTTGACTGTCACCTCAGGGTGTTTTTGCTGGAAGTCCTTGAGGCGCGGCAGCAACCACTGGGTGCCGAAGGTCGGAACCACGGCCAGCTCAATCACATTGGCGCCCTGCTGGCCCATGACCGACAGCGTGTCTCGTTCAACGGCATCGAGCTGGGTGGCGACGCGGCGACTGTAGGAAAGTCCGGCCTCCGTCAGCTTCACTCCGCGTCTCGAGCGTCGGAACAGTTCCACGCTGAGGAACTCCTCAAGGCTGGCGATCTGTCGGCAAATCGCCCCTTGGGTCAGCGACAATTCCTGGGCTGCCTTGGTAAAGCTTTCATGGCGTGCTGCCGCCTCGAAGCTGATCAGGGCGGTGGTACTGGGAATCTTCCTGCGCATGTACGTCAACCTCACTAATGCATCGCATAAAGGCTCTTCTGCGACGTTTCGAAGTGAGAAATTAGCACAACAGTATGCGAAATCCTCGTTTGCCGAGACGACGAACCCGGCCTAGGATCAGTCCACGTTATTTGACCTGTTTCGAGAGGACACACTCATGGCCGGTAAAGCTAGCTTCAACTGGATCGATCCACTGCTGCTGGATCAACAGCTTACTGAAGAAGAGCGCATGATTCGCGACACCGCTGCGCAATTCGCCCAGCAGAGTCTTGCGCCTCGCATTCTTGAAGCTTTCCGCCATGAGAAGACCGATCCGGCGATCTTCCGCGAGATGGGCGAAGTTGGCCTGTTGGGCGCCACCATCCCGGAGGAATACGGCGGCAGCGGTCTGAACTATGTCAGCTACGGCCTGATCGCCCGAGAAGTCGAGCGTATCGACTCTGGCTATCGTTCGATGATGAGCGTGCAGTCTTCGCTGGTGATGGTGCCCATCAATGAATTCGGTACCGAAGCCCAGAAGCAGAAATACCTGCCGAAACTGGCGTCGGGTGAATGGATCGGTTGCTTCGGTCTGACCGAGCCTAACCACGGTTCCGACCCGGGCGCGATGATTACTCGTGCACGCAAAGTCGAAGGCGGCTACAGCCTGACCGGCAGCAAAATGTGGATCACCAACAGCCCGATCGCCGATGTGTTCGTGGTCTGGGGCAAGGACGACGCTGGCGACATCCGTGGCTTCGTACTGGAAAAGGGCTGGAAAGGCCTGAGCGCTCCGGCGATACACGGCAAGGTCGGCCTGCGTGCGTCGATCACCGGTGAGATCGTCATGGATAACGTGTTTGTTCCGGAAGAGAACATCTTCCCGGATGTCCGTGGCCTGAAAGGTCCTTTTACCTGCCTCAACTCCGCGCGCTACGGCATCTCCTGGGGTGCATTGGGCGCCGCCGAGTTCTGCTGGCACACCGCTCGTCAGTACACCCTGGATCGTCAACAGTTCGGTCGCCCATTGGCCGCTACTCAGTTGATCCAGAAAAAACTGGCCGACATGCAGACCGAGATCACCATGGCACTGCAAGGTTGCCTGCGTCTGGGGCGTATGAAGGATGAAGGCACGGCGGCGGTCGAAATCACCTCGATGATGAAGCGCAACTCTTGCGGCAAGTCCCTGGACATCGCCCGCATGGCTCGTGACATGCTGGGTGGCAATGGTATTTCCGATGAGTTCGGCGTTGCACGTCACCTGGTCAACCTGGAAGTGGTGAACACCTACGAAGGTACGCACGACGTCCATGCACTGATCCTGGGTCGTGCGCAGACTGGCCTCCAGGCGTTCTATTAATAGGAGAACGTCCATGGGCGCGCTATCGCATCTACGGGTACTGGATTTATCGCGGGTGCTGGCAGGGCCTTGGGCCGGGCAGATCCTGGCCGACCTTGGCGCCGAAGTGATCAAGGTCGAGCGCCCGGGCAGCGGTGACGACACGCGTGCCTGGGGGCCGCCGTTCCTTAAAGACGCCTATGGCGAGAACACCAGCGAGGCCGCCTACTACCTGTCGGCCAATCGCAACAAGCAATCGGTCACCATCGACTTCACGCGTCCGGAAGGGCAGAAACTGGTTCGTGATCTGGCCGCCAAGTCGGACATCCTGATCGAGAACTTCAAGGTCGGAGGCCTGGCGGCTTATGGATTGGACTATGAGTCGCTGAAGGCAATCAATCCGGATCTGATCTATTGCTCGATTACCGGGTTTGGTCAGACTGGACCGTATGCCAAGCGTGCTGGTTATGACTTCATGATCCAGGGGTTGGGCGGGCTCATGAGTCTGACTGGGCGACCTGAAGGCGAAGAAGGTGAAGGGCCGGTGAAGGTGGGCGTCGCGTTGACGGACATTCTGACCGGGCTCTACTCGACAGTCGCGATCCTGGCGGCGCTTGCGCATCGGGATCACGATGGTGGTGGCCAGCATATCGATATGGCCTTGCTCGACGTCCAGGTGGCATGCCTGGCCAACCAGGCGATGAACTATCTGACCACGGGCAATGCGCCAAAACGTTTGGGTAATGCTCATCCGAACATCGTGCCGTATCAGGATTTTCCTACGGCGGATGGTGATTTCATCCTTACCGTGGGTAATGACGGACAGTTCCGCAAGTTCGCGGAAGTGGCTGGGCAGCCGCAGTGGGCAGACGACCCGCGCTTTGTGACCAACAAATTGCGGGTGGCTAACCGGGCAGTGCTGATTCCGCTGATACGTCAGGCGACAGTGTTCAAGACTACGGCGCAATGGGTAGCACAACTGGAGCAAGCTGGTGTTCCGTGCGGGCCTATCAATGATCTGGCACAGATGTTTGCCGATCCCCAGGTCAAGGCGCGTGGCTTGGCAATCGAACTGCCGCATGCGCTGGCCGGAATGGTGCCTCAGGTAGCGAGTCCGATTCGTCTGTCGGAGACGCCGGTGGAGTACCGTAATGCGCCGCCTTTGCTGGGTGAGCATACGCTGGAGGTGTTACAGCGGGTGCTGGGAATGGATGCTTCGGTGGTGTCTGCTTTCAAGGTGTCCGGCGTTCTTTGATTATGTCTTCTATATAGAGGCGCGTACTTGCACCTCTATATAGAGGGTAGGCAGGTCCTTTCTGCAAGCTATTGATAGAAAAGCGAAATCAGTGCTTGACGGCAGATCTCAGGTGTCTATAATTCGCCCCACTTCCGGCGCAGTCGAAACGGAAAACTCCTTGGTAAACAAAGAGTTACGCAGTTTTCGGCAGCAGGTTGCTTCAGTTCATCGAAGCCAAAAGGAAGTTGAAAAAGAGGTGTTGACAACAGCGAGTAACGCTGTAGAATTCGCCTCCCGCTGATGAGAGATCTGAAGCGCAAGTGGTTGAAGTTGTTAAGGAAATCCTTGAAAGCTTCTGAAAATAACCACTTGACAGCAAATGAGGCTGCTGTAGAATGCGCGCCTCGGTTGAGACGAAAGATCTTAACCAACCGCTCTTTAACAACTGAATCAAGCAATTCGTGTGGGTGCTTGTGGAGTCAGACTGCTAGTCAACAGATTATCAGCATCACAAGTTACTCCGCGAGAAATCAAAGATGTAACCAACGATTGCTGAGC
>NZ_FYDY01000047.1:0-22492 GCF_900187435.1 Pseudomonas sp. Irchel s3b5 | reverse complement strand
CCAAGCTCAGCACTGAGGGCTCGCTCGATCAAAGCCTTCTTGAACGCCGCAGAGGCGTCCTCAATGGCTTCAGCGGTCATCGGTCCATCGGTGAATTGCTCGAGCAGCTCTTTCGGGATTTTCGGTAGTTCTCGCAACGCGGGTTTCTTTTTGGTTGGCATACATGCACCTCTTACTCATGTTATGCCCGAACACAAAATTTCTGACACCCCCCTATGATTGAGGCTGCGGAACGACTCGGCCTCACTGATGTGAGCTGGCATCGTTCACTCACACATTCTCATCAATAGGAGATCACCATCGACGCACTACAGGCTGCCTACTGGGCCCTGTGTCGTCGTTCGGTTGGCTTTCAGGCTGTGGTCGCGCAGGTCCTCTTAACAAAAATCTGACAGAAATTTCTCTTTCCCCATCTCATCAATCAATACCGCGCAGGTTCCCCCCGTGTGCCCTCAGGTGGCCATATCGATGCCCGAATGGGGTCCTTATAGCGCTCATGTGCGCCACTGTAAGAACCCTTTCGACTGTCACAAAAGGTGTCACAACCCCTGTCACAAACCGTTGCCAAGAGTCTCCTGAGGTCGTTAGGATAGGTCTCCCTTTCTTCCTCCAGACTCTTAGTCAGCGAACAACATCGCCCGACTCTCACCCATCAACAGGCTCTGATTCTGCTCAGTCACCTCGCGGATGTAATCCCACAACAGGGTAATCCGCTTGAGCTTGCGCAGGTCTTCGCGGCAGTACATCCAGAACTGTCGAGTGATGTTGATCTCCTGCGGCAACACCGGTAGCAAGCGCGGATCCTGAGCGGCGAGGAAGCACGGCAGGATCGCCAATGAGCGCCCTTGCTGCGCCGCCACGAACTGCGCGATCACGCTGGTGCTGCGCAGGTTGGCGCTGGCACTGGGCACTACGTTGGCCAGATACAGCAGCTCCGAGCTGAACGCCAGGTCGTCGACATAACTGATGAATGAATGTTTCCCCAAGTCTGCCGGGCGGCGGATCGGTGGGTGGTTGTCCAGATAGTCCTGGGTCGCGTACAGCTGCAATCGGTAGTCGCACAGTTTGCAGCAGACGTATGGGCCATGCTCCGGGCGCTCCAGGGCAATGACGATGTCGGCTTCGCGCTTGGACAGGCTGATGAAGTGCGGCAACGGCAGGATATCCACCGAAATCGCCGGGTAAGTGTCGATGAAGTGGCTCAGCTGCGGTGTGATGAAAAACGTGCCGAAGCCTTCGGTGCAGCCCATGCGCACATGACCCGATAGCGCCACGCCAGACCCGGAAACCTGCTCGCACGCCATGTGCAGGGTGCTTTCAATCGACTCCGCATACCCCATCAACCGCTGGCCTTCAGCGGTCAGGACGAAGCCGCTGGTCCGGGATTTCTCGAACAGCAACGTGCCCAGTGCGGTTTCCAGCGAACTGATGCGCCGCGACACGGTGGTGTAGTCGACCGCCAGGCGCTTGGCAGCCGTGCTGGCCTTGCGGGTGCGGGCGACTTCCAGAAAAAACTTGAGGTCATCCCAGTTCAGCGAACCGAGGGAGGTGATGTTTTTTTGCATGTTGGACCGGTTTTTATGTGCGTTCTTATTAGAAGTTTGCACATCTATACTCCAAAAACAGTCCGTTAACCAATTCACGGCACACGCCTCATCTCAAGGCGACTTTCTCGCCTTGGCTCCCCTGATAACAACAACGTCCAGGAGACCCACATGAACGTATCGCTCACGCCCAACGACACCACCGTGCAAAAGGTCAAACTGCTGATCGACGGCGAGTGGGTCGAGTCCAAATCCACCGAGTGGCACGACATCATCAACCCGGCGACCCAGCAAGTTCTGGCCAAAGTGCCGTTTGCCACCGCTGAAGAAGTCGACGCAGCCATCAGCGCCGCCCATCGCGCCTTCCAGACCTGGAAGCTGACGCCCATCGGCGCGCGGATGCGCATCATGCTCAAGCTCCAGGCGCTGATTCGCGAGCACTCCAAGCGCATCGCCGTGGTGCTGAGCGCCGAACAGGGCAAGACCATTGCCGACGCTGAAGGCGACATTTTTCGTGGCCTGGAAGTGGTCGAGCACGCTTGCTCCATTGGTAGCCTGCAAATGGGCGAGTTCGCTGAAAACGTCGCCGGTGGCGTTGATACCTATACCCTGCGCCAGCCGATCGGTGTGTGTGCCGGCATCACGCCGTTCAACTTCCCGGCGATGATTCCGTTGTGGATGTTCCCGATGGCCATCGCTTGCGGCAACACCTTCGTACTCAAACCGTCCGAACAGGACCCGATGTCGACCATGCTGCTGGTGGAGCTGGCGATTGAAGCCGGCATTCCGGCCGGTGTGCTCAATGTCGTGCACGGTGGCAAAGACGTGGTGGACGGACTCTGCACCCACAAGGACATCAAGGCTGTTTCGTTCGTTGGTTCGACTGCGGTCGGCACGCACGTCTACGACCTGGCTGGTAAACATGGCAAGCGCGTGCAGTCGATGATGGGCGCCAAGAACCACGCCGTGGTGCTGCCGGACGCCAACCGCGAGCAAGCGCTGAATGCACTGGTGGGCGCCGGTTTTGGTGCTGCCGGTCAGCGTTGCATGGCCACTTCGGTGGTGGTGTTGGTCGGTGCGGCCAAACAATGGCTGCCTGATCTGAAAGCGCTGGCGCAGAAACTCAAAGTGAATGCGGGCAACGAGGCGGGCACCGACGTCGGTCCGGTGATCTCGAAAAAGGCCAAGGCGCGGATTCTTGATCTGATCGAAAGCGGCATCAAGGAAGGCGCCAAACTGGAGCTGGACGGTCGCGAGATCTCGGTTCCCGGTTACGAGAAGGGCAACTTTGTCGGCCCGACCTTGTTCTCCGGCGTGACCACCGACATGCAGATCTACACCCAGGAAATCTTCGGCCCGGTGCTGGTGGTGCTGGAAGTGAACACCCTCGACGAGGCCATCGCCCTGGTCAACGCCAACCCGTTCGGCAACGGCACGGGCCTGTTCACCCAGAGCGGTGCAGCGGCGCGAAAATTCCAGAACGAAATCGACGTCGGCCAGGTTGGCATCAACATCCCGATTCCGGTGCCGGTGCCGTTCTTCAGCTTCACCGGTTCCCGTGGTTCCAAGCTGGGCGACCTCGGTCCGTATGGCAAGCAAGTGGTGCAGTTCTACACTCAGACCAAGACCGTCACCAGCCGCTGGTTCGACGATGACAGCGTCAACGACGGTGTGAACACCACCATCAATTTGCGTTGAGGAGCCGAACATGAAAATCGCTTTTATCGGTCTCGGCAACATGGGCGCGCCGATGGCGCGCAACCTGATCAAGGCTGGCCACGCACTGCGTATGGTCGACCTGAACAAAACCGTGCTGGCAGAGCTTGAGCAACTGGGCGGCAGCATCAGCGCGTCGGCCCGGGAAGCGGCAGAAGGCGCGGAACTGGTGATCACCATGCTGCCGGCTGCGGTGCATGTGCGCAGCGTGTGGTTGGGTGAGGACGGTGTGCTCGCGGGTATCGGCAACGGCGTGCCGGCCGTGGATTGCAGCACCATCGATCCGCAGACTGCACGCGATGTGGCCGCTGCCGCTGCCAAACAGGGGGGGGCCATGGCCGATGCACCGGTTTCCGGTGGTACGGGTGGTGCGGCGGCCGGGACGTTGACCTTCATGGTCGGCGCCACCCCGGAACTGTTCGCCACGCTGCAACCGGTACTCGCACAAATGGGCCGCAACATCGTCCATTGTGGGGAAGTCGGCACCGGGCAAATCGCTAAAATCTGCAACAACCTGCTGCTGGGGATTTCCATGGTCGGCGTCAGCGAAGCCATGGCGCTTGGCGATGCATTGGGCATCGACACCAAGGTGCTGGCGGGGATCATCAACAGTTCCACCGGGCGGTGCTGGAGTTCGGAAATGTATAACCCGTGGCCGGGCATCGTCGAAACAGCGCCTGCTTCGCGCGGCTATACCGGTGGGTTCGGTGCTGAACTGATGCTCAAGGATCTGGGGCTGGCGACCGAAGCTGCACGACAGGCGCACCAACCGGTGGTGCTCGGCGCAGTGGCGCAGCAGTTGTATCAGGCGATGAGCTTGCGCGGGGAGGGAGGGCAGGACTTCTCGGCGATCATCAACGGGTATCGCAAGCCGCAGTAAAGCGATTCATTGAATGCAGTAAGGGCTGTTGTGGCGAGGGGGCTTGCCCCCGTTGGTTCGCGAAGCGGACCCCAGTAGGGTCAATGCGGTGTTTCAGGTGAATCGCGGTTGCTGATGATACGACTGCTTCGCAGCCGAACGGGGGCAAGCCCCCTCGCCACACAAGCTCACTCTTACAGAGAGAGCATGTATCCAAAGATACTGACCGGGAAATCACGTCGGGTGATTTCCCGGTTTTTTTGTATCAGGCAAACACGAAATATTTGCGCACGGTTTCCATCACTTCCCACGTGCCTTTCATTCCGGGCTCGACGACGAAAATATCGCCGGCGCGCAGATGAATCGGTGCCATGCCTTCCGGGGTGATGATGCAGTAGCCTTCCTGGAAATGGCAGTACTCCCACTTCACGTATTCCACGTACCACTTGCCCGGCGTGCAGATCCAGGTGCCCATGATCTTGCTGCCGTCTTCGCTGGTGTAGGCATTGAGGTTGACGGTGTGCGGGTCACCTTCGAGCTTTTCCCATTTGCAGGCGTCGAGTACGGGCAATGGATGGGTATCGCGAAGAACGGTAATCGGTGCGGTCATGATGACTCCGAGGCAGTGGGTGCTGGAACTGAAGTCGCACCCTATAGCGCCGGTCTGGCCAGCAGTTGTCTGTGCTCGACACTGAGCTATCCAGAAACGCAGTGAGCCTGTGTTCCACGCAGTGTCAGGACATCCAGCAATGCCTTGGCGTATGGAGGAAGCGTCGTGAAGTCTCGTGCGCAGAGCAGAAGTTTTCGCTGCGCCCAAGGCTCTTGCAGGGCCATTTGCTTGAGCGAAGTTTCATCGCCCCAGCGTTCGAGGGCTGCAACCGGCACGATCCCAAGCCCGGCGCCTCTTGCGACCATGCGCATGATCCCTTCGAACCCGTCTGTACGGATGCGGATCTGCATGCGCAACCCGGTGTGCAGGGCCTGTTCCTCCAGGTACACGGCCAGCGCACTGTTGGCGTTCAGGCCGATGTAGTCGTGATGCAGCGTATTGGCGAAACTCAGGCGGGCGGCGTTTGCGAGTGGATGATCCCGGGGCATGATCAGCACCAGTGGATCGTCGCGAAACGGGCGGGTCTGCAAGTCATGGGTGTCTACCGCGTCCGAGACAATGCCGAGGTCCGCCGCACCCTGGCGCAAGGCGTGGGTGATGCGTGTGCTGGGCAGCTCTTGCAGGTCGATGTCGAGGTTGGGATGGTCGCGCAGGAAATCCGCGAGCAGCTCCGGCAGGTATTCGGTGATCGCGGTGGTGTTGCACAGCAATCGAACCTGGCCTTTGACACCCTTGGCGTATTCGGCCAGTTCCTGTTGCATGCGTTCGGCCTGTTGCAGCAAAACCCGAGCGTGTTGCGCCAGGGCTTTACCGGCCGGCGTCGGACTGACGCCGCGTCGATTGCGCTCGAGAAATTCGATGCCCAGCGATGCTTCCATCGACCGGATCCGCGCACTGGCCGCCGCCAGGGATAAATGACTGCGGACGGCGCCGGCGGTGATGTTGCCGGTGTCGAGGATGTGCAGATAAAGACGCAGGTCGGTCAGGTCGAAGTGCATTGGCAACCTCGGGATCGTTGTTGGACGGATCGGCACCTTCGCTGGCAAGCCAGCGCCTACAGGGCGAGGCGATCAAATGTAGGAGCTGGCTTGCCGGCGAAGACGTCAGAAGCCGCAATAGTATTCCAGCTTCTTTAAAAACAAGAGGCAGCCTCAGTATATGGCAGATTTTCAACCGTCCCGGCCGGGCTCATCATTGGCCCATGAATACCTTCGCATCGTTCTACCAAAACCTCGGTCTGGCCCTGTCACTGCTGGTGGTCGCGACTTTCCTGCTGGCCGGCATGGTCAAGGGCGTTATCGGTCTCGGCCTGCCGACCATCGCCATGGGCTTGCTCGGTCTGGCTATGGCGCCGTCGCAGGCTGCGGCGTTGTTGATCATTCCCGCAACCTTGACCAACGTCTGGCAACTGGCATTCGGCGGGCATTTGCCGGGGCTGATCAAACGGTTGTGGCCGATGTTGCTGGCGATCTTCATCGGCACCGGGGCAGGCACCTTGTGGATCGGCATGGTCGGTGGACATTGGGTGGTGCGGGGATTGGGCGCGGCGTTGTTGCTCTATGCGTTGAGCGGATTGTTCCTGCCGACTTTGCGTGTCAGCGCTCGAAATGAGCGCTGGCTCGGCCCGCTGTGTGGCGTGCTGACCGGCGCCATCACTTCGGCCACGGGCGTGTTCGTGATTCCGGCGGTGCCGTATCTGCAAGCGTTGGGATTGAGCAAGGATGAGCTGGTGCAGGCGCTCGGCCTGTCGTTCACCGTCTCGACCCTTGCCCTCGCGGGCGGGCTGTTATGGCGCGGCGAACTCGGTGGCGGCGAGTTGAGTGCGTCAATGCTGGCGCTGATCCCGGCGATGCTCGGCATGTGGCTGGGGCAATCGCTGCGCCAGCGGATCAGCGCCGTGTTGTTCAAGCGCGTGTTCTTTATTGGCCTTGGTGTGCTTGGCGGCCATTTGCTGATCAGCGGCTAGCGGATGACGGGCTGATCATTTCGATGGCGCGGATCTCGAAGTCCCGTTCCAGGTACTCATCGCGCTGATCGAGAAACTGCTTCATGTGCGGCAGATTCGAGTGCACATCGAGATGGGCCTGGGATTGCCAGATCTCATAAAAGATGAACAGCGACGGGTCCTGTTTGTCCCGCAGCATGTGGTATTCGATGCAGCCGGGCTCGGCGCGACTCGCTTCTACATGACGACTGAAAAACGCTTCAAAGGCGTCGGATTTTTCCGGGCGGGTCTTGGCGTGCAGGATGAAGCCTTGGATTTCACTCATCAGAAAATCACCTTGAATTCAGAATTGACCAAATTCTAAGTCAATAATGGATGATTGATTCGTGCGTATTGGTCAAATGAGTTTTGCGGGCCGGGTGCTTATTCCGCGTGAGTCGGATCGATATTCTGCCGCCATCGAATTCAACTCTTCCCGAGATCCCTCATGAAAAAAGTCCTGTTGCTCAATGGCGGTAAAAAGTTCGCCCACTCCGATGGCCGCTACAACACCACCCTGCACGAAGCGGCGTTGAGCGTGCTGGACCGTGGCGGAATGGATATCAAGACCACGTTCATCGACGAGGGCTACGACATCGCCGAAGAAGTGGCGAAATTCCTCTGGGCCGATGTGATCATTTACCAAATGCCAGGCTGGTGGATGGGCGCGCCATGGACCGTGAAGAAATACATCGATGAAGTCTTCACCGAAGGTCACGGCAGCCTTTATGCGAGTGACGGCCGCACCCGTTCGGATGCTTCGCAGAAGTACGGCAGCGGTGGCCTGATCCACGGCAAGCAATACATGCTGTCGCTGACCTGGAACGCACCGCAACAAGCCTTCGACGACCCGTCCGACTTCTTCGAAGCCAAGGGTGTGGATGCGGTGTACTTCCCGTTTCACAAGGCCAACGAATTTCTGGGCATGACCCGTTTGCCGACATTCCTGTGTGTCGATGTGATGAAACGCCCGAACATCGAAGCCGATGTGGTTCGCTACGAGCAGCATTTGACCGAGGTGTTTGGTCTCAAGGCCTGACACTCGGCTACTATCCGGTACAACGGCTGAAAAGATCGCAGCCTTCAGCGCAGCCCTGTAGGCGCTGCCGAAGGCTGCGATCTTGCCGATCCGGAAAAGAGGACACACGTGAAAGCCAGATCCGATGAGTTGCAGATTTTCGTCTGCGTGATTGAGTGCGGATCGATTTCTGCGGCGGCGGAGCAGGTTGGGCAAACACCTTCGGCCGTCAGCCGCACGCTCTCGCGGCTGGAGGCCAAGCTCGACACCACGCTGATCAACCGCACCACGCGACGCATGGACCTGACCGAGGAGGGCAAGTATTTCTTCGAGCATGCCAAGCGGATTCTCGATCAGATGGACGAACTCGAAGAACGCCTGACTTCACGCCAGCAAACACCGTCCGGGCGCTTGCGGATCAACGCCGCTTCGCCGTTCATGCTTCACGCCATCGTGCCTTACGTCGATGAGTTCCGCCGCCTCTACCCGGACATCCAGCTCGAACTCAACAGCAACGACCTGATCATCGATCTGCTGGAGCAAAGCACCGACATCGCCATCCGCATCGGCACCCTGACCGATTCCACGTTGCACGCCAGATCCCTGGGTTGCAGTCCGCTGCACATCGTCGCCAGCCCGGCCTATCTGGAAAAACACGGCACACCGACAGCGGTGGCGGAGCTTGCCGAACATACACTGCTGGGCTTCACCCAGAACGAAGGCTTGAATCAATGGCCGCTGCGACATGTGCATGGCGATCGCTGGCCGATCCAGACATCGCTCAGTGCCTCCAGCGGCGAGACCATTCGTCATCTCGTTCTGGAGGGGCAGGGCATCGCCAGTCTTTCGCACTTCATGACCATCGAGGACATACGTGCCGGGCGGCTGAAAGTGTTGTTGGCCGAGTTCAACAGCGGTTATCGCCAGCCGATCAACGCGGTGTATTACCGCAACTCGCAACTGGCGCTGAGGATTCAGTGTTTCCTGGACTTTATTCAGGGCAAATTGGCGGCGTATGCGTCGGCAGATTTCAGTGGTTGATTTTACTTTCGCTTGAGACCGCGTCATCGTTCATCGCGGGCAAGCCACACACAGGAACTCGCGTTCTTTGTAGGAGCGAGCTTGCTCGCGATGGCGTTTCCAGGGTCTCAACAACTGGCCGGGTCGCCCACGATTCCGTAACATCCGCACACTCTTTTCGCGACTTCCTGCATGCGGTCTTCCATGAAACCAAAACGTCTACGCGCCGATGTCCTGGCCGGGCTCACCACCTCTTTTGCCCTGTTGCCCGAATGCATCGCCTTCGCGCTGGTGGCCCATCTCAATCCGCTGATGGGGCTTTACGGTGCGTTCATCATTTGCACGCTGACCGCGCTGTTCGGCGGGCGGCCGGGCATGGTGTCCGGCGCGGCCGGGTCGATGGCGGTGGTGATCGTCGCGCTGGTGGTGCAGCACGGTGTCCAGTACCTGCTGGCTACCGTTCTGCTCGGCGGTTTGATCATGATGGCGTTCGGGTTGCTCAAGCTCGGCAAACTGGTGCGCATGGTGCCGCATCCGGTGATGCTCGGTTTCGTCAACGGCCTGGCGATCATCATTGCGCTGGCGCAACTGGAACACTTCAAGGACGGTGAGACCTGGCTGAGCGGAACACCGCTGTACATGATGCTCGGCCTGGTTGCCGTGACCATGGCCATTGTCTACGTACTGCCGCGCCTGACCCGCACGGTGCCGCCGGCCTTGGTGGCGATTCTCGGCGTGGGGCTGGCGGTCTATCTGCTCGGCCTGCCGACCCGCACCCTGGGTGACATGGCGCACATTGCCGGTGGCTTGCCGATGCTGGCGCTGCCGGACATTCCGTGGACCCTGGAAACCCTGCGCATCATCGCGCCTTACGCGATCCTGATGGCGCTGGTCGGCTTGCTGGAAACCCTGCTGACCCTGAACCTCACCGACGAAGTCACCGAGAGCCGCGGCTATCCGGACCGCGAGTGCGTGGCGCTCGGTGCGGCGAACATGGTGTCCGGGGTGTTTGGCGGCATGGGCGGTTGCGCCATGATCGGCCAGACCGTGATCAACCTCAGTTCCGGTGGTCGCGGGCGTTTGTCCGGCGTGGTGGCCGGGGTGTCGATCCTGCTGTTTATTCTGTTTCTGTCGCCGCTGATCGAACGCATTCCTCTCGCTGCGCTGGTCGGGGTGATGTTCGTGGTGTCGCAGCAGACATTTGCCTGGGCGTCGTTGCGAGTGCTGAACAAAGTGCCGCTGAACGATGTGCTGGTGATCATCGCGGTAACGGTGGTCACCGTGTTCACTGATCTGGCCACAGCGGTGCTCTGCGGGATCATCATCGCGGCGCTGAACTTTGCCTGGCAGCAGGCCCGGCAGCTGTACGCCGACAGTCATCTGGAAAACGACGGCAGCAAGCTTTACCGCCTCCATGGCACGCTGTTCTTCGCCTCGACGACACCCTTTCTCAACCAGTTCGACCCGGCCAACGATCCCGCGCAAGTGACGCTCGATTGCCGTCACCTGAGCTTCGTCGACTACTCGGCCATTGCCGCTCTGGACACCCTGCGCGAACGCTACAACAAGGCCGGTAAACACCTGCGGGTGCTGGGCTTGTCTGAGCGCTGCAAGAAGCTGTTGAAACGCGCCCGGGTGAATCACGACTAAAGCAAATCAGGGCCAGTCCTGAAGACAACCAAGAGCGTCTGCGGCGGATCAAACTCGCCCTCGACGATTATTGCGGCGGCGACGATCACTTGCCGCCGGGAGACTGACATGCAGTACGACACGCTGATTCGCAACGCCCTGATCATCGACGGCAGCAACAGCCCCGGCTATCGCGCCGACGTGGCCATTGCGAACGGTCATATCGAGCGTATTGGCGATTTGCAAGATGCGTGCGTCGAGGAAGAATTCGATGCGGCGGGCCATGTGCTGGCGCCGGGTTTCATTGACGTACACACCCACGACGACACGGTGGTCATCCGTCAACCGCAGATGCTGCCCAAGCTCAGCCAGGGCGTGACCACGGTGATTGTCGGCAACTGCGGAATCAGCGCATCGCCGGTCAGTCTGCGTGGCGATCCGCCGGACCCGATGAACCTGCTCGGCACGGCTGCGGCGTTTGTTTACCCGACGTTCCGCGACTATCGCGCAGCGGTCGAAATGGCGAACACCACGTTGAACGTTGCCGCGCTGGTCGGTCATACCGCGTTGCGCAGCAATCACCTCGATGACCTGTTCCGTACCGCCAGCGCCGATGAAATCACCGCGATGCGCTTACAGCTGCGCGCGAGTCTGGAGGCGGGTGCTTTGGGCCTGTCCACCGGTCTTGCCTACGCCAGCGCCTTCTCGGCTACCACTGACGAAGTGATGCAACTGACCGAAGAACTGACGGCGTTCGGCGCGGTGTACACCACGCACTTGCGCAGCGAATTCGAGCCGGTGCTGGAGGCCATGGACGAAGCGTTCCAGATTGGCCGTCACGCAAAATCCCCGGTGATCATTTCCCACCTCAAATGTGCCGGCGCCGGTAACTGGGGACGCAGTCCGCAACTGCTGGCGTCTCTGGACGAGGCGGCGAAAACCCATCCGGTGGGCTGCGACTGTTATCCCTATGCGGCGAGCTCCTCGACGCTGGATCTCAAGCAAGTCACCGAGGCCCATCGCATCACCATCACCTGGTCCACGCCGCACCCGGAAATGGGTGGGCGCGACCTGGTGGACATCGCTGCGCAATGGAACCTGTCGCTGCTCGATACCGCTCGCCAATTGCAACCGGCTGGCGCGGTGTACTACGGAATGGACGAGGCGGATGTGCGACGAATCCTCGCGCATCCGTTATCGATGGTCGGTTCCGACGGCTTGCCGGAAGACCCGTTCCCGCACCCGCGATTGTGGGGCGCATTCCCTCGGGTGCTCGGACATTTCAGCCGCGACGTAGGACTGTTCCCTCTGCACACCGCCGTGCACAAGATGACCGGGTTGTCGGCGGCGCGATTCGGTTTGAAAGCGCGAGGCGAGATCCGCGAAGGTTATTGGGCAGACCTGGTGTTGTTCGACCCGGCGACGGTTCGTGATGTCGCGGATTTCAATGATCCGCAACGTGCGGCGCAAGGCATCGAAGGCGTGTGGGTCAACGGTGTTTTGAGTTACCGTGACGGTCAGGCCAACGGTCGCAGGGCAGGGCGGTTCCTGGCGCGGGAAGGGGATTTGCGCGAAGGGTTCCGGTGACGGTTGAGCGGTGCGTCACAATGGTGGCACTTCGATGTTAAAGAATGACATTTTCGGGCCGAAGGACTGATATCAAGCCCGCTACCATTGCTGTTTGGTTACGTATTTTTTAGGAGCAAGCTTGCTCGCGATGGACAAAAGAGCGCAGCGTTTACCCAGTAGACACGCGTCATCGTTAACGACCCTCGCGAGCAAGCTCGCTCCTACAGGTCTTTCATTGTCTGGGAGCAACCCGATGAGTTTCGGTAAAACCACTCCGATCCTGCGTATTTTCGATGAAGCCAAGGCCGTGGAGTTCTACGTCGACTTCCTGGGTTTCAAAATCGACTGGCAGCACCGCTTCGAGGCCAACTTCCCGCTGTACTTGCAGGTTTCCCGTGGCGATTGCGTGCTGCATCTGTCCGAGCACCACGGCGACTGCTCGCCGGGTTCGGCATTGCGCATCGAGACCGATGAGCTGGAAGCCTTCCAGCAGCAGTTGCTGGCCAAGGAATACAAATTTGCGCATCCGCAGATTCAGGCCATGCCCTGGGGAAGCCAGGACATGACCATCAGTGATCCGTTTGGAAATCGGTTGGTGTTTACCAATGCGATCTGTGTTTGAAAAAAACCTCAGAGGGGATCATCTGTACACGAATCAGGTGGAGCGGGCTTTGCGTCCCGTAACGACGTTAATGAAGGGCGGCAGAACTGAACTGCAGTTGAAGCATGCCGGGAAGTCTGCACCTCGTCCGCGTTTTTGCGTGCGTGCTGTGTAAATGTATGTCTGTGAAAGTCGCCGGTAAGGGTGGCTTCTACGATTGCCTGTCTGCACCCAGTAGTTGGCCGCGACCACTTCGGCATGCAGCCCCGCGATCCCCGCATTTACGGGAATCTGCTGGTGACGGGAAACATGACGCATGATGCGTTTCCGAAAGAAGTAATGAAGGCGCATGTCCTGGCCCCTGTAGGCGGATTTTATGGCACTCATAAACCGTGCGGTATTTGAAACCCGGTAGGTATCTTCCTTTCCGTCTACGGGATCATTCAGGGTAACGCCGGGGAAGAGATCATTCGGACTCAGACTCCCGGGGATGTTGTGAAAGCCGGTAAATGGGTGCTTATCGTCTTCATCCGCAATACCCGAGAATGCGGTCAGCTTATCCAGCGTGCCAGAGGTATAGACCGGGTCTGAAAATCTTATCGGTTCGGGGTATTTCCACTTCTTTGACTCTTCCAGTTGCTTCAGTTGATTGAATTTTTTGTTTTTATTAGCTTCCGCTTCTCTGATGATTCTCGTTGTTTCCACGGTGAAATTTCTGTACTGCGTTTGCACGATGGGCAATTGTCTTCTTCTTTGATCCATAAGCTCGTCGCGAGACATCCCTTCTATGTAGCCGGTAATCCCTTCTAGTTTCGACTCTGCCAAATCCAGATAACCCAGGCGATCTTCTTTATTCAGGCCTCGTGCGTCTGTGAATCTGACGGGGTTATTCCCCACCATGCAATACAGATTCAACCCATCAACCGCCCCCGCCGGGTCGGCGCTGATCCAGCGTTGCAACCACGGTGCGTAATATCGATGCCCGTAGTAATAGAGGCCACTGGCATCACGCTCCTTGCCGGAATAACGGATGGTTCGGTAATCGGCTTCCACGTCCGAGCGCGATGCAGACCAGGCCGTTCCCCCATAAGGTAGGTAACCTTCCTGACTGATCAGCCACGCCTGCTCATCGAGCTCCAGCGAGCTGGAACCCAGATGGTCGTCAAGGCTGTAGCGCAACGGGTTTGTCGCGATACCGGTCGGTCGGCCCTGGGTCCAGTGCAAGTAGCGAACGCTGCAACGGCCGGCTTGCAAGGTGATGACTTCCAGGCGTTCGTTTTGACGGGTGTGGATTTCCAGGCCTGGTAAATACCGGTTCTCTCGGGTGTGAATCACCGACGCCGTGTGGGTTGTTTGTATCTTGCGAACACGCTGACCGCTGCTGTCGTAGCAATAGTGTTCATTGTCGTCGGGGCCATCTGTGCGCTTCACCAGCACCACGCTGCTGAGTTGATTGCGAGCACTCCATTGCAGCGCCTGTCCTGGGAATAGCGCCTGTTGGTTACCGCCAGCATCAAAGTGCGCAGTCACATCCAGCATCGAGCTACCCTTGTTCCAGGACAGGAGCCGATTGCTTGCAGTGTCAACGTTCTGCTTGCGCGTGTAGTTGTTGCCGTCGCGAACATGCCGCAGTTCGGTCAGGTTGCCACCGCTGTCGTACTCGTAGTGCTCGATAAAGTTGAACAACTGGTTGGCGTCAATCGGTGTTCTGCTGGAGAGGGGGATTTGCGGCTGGGTGTTCTGCCCCGCAGCTTCACGGCCTGTCGCGCTGGTGAGTTGGTAGAGACTGTCGTAGGTGAAGGTGCTGATGGCGTCGACCCGCTGGTTGCTGCCGAATCGTATCGGTTGAGCCTTGTCCTCGATTTGCGTCACGTTGCCCACCGCGTCATAGGTGTAGTGCAAATCCTGCAAGGTATTGGCAGACACCGAAGCGCTGAGTGAGGTCAGTCGACCGCTGGCCGGATTGAACTCGGCGCGACTGATAACACCATTCCCGGCGGTCTGGGATTCGACCTGGCCAAACGCGTTGTAGACGAGATCCTTCACGATGGTTTTTTCGGTCGTTGCGTCGTTTACTTTCAAGCTCACGGACTTGAGTTGCCCGGCGATATCAAACGAATAGCGCTGCTGGTGCTGAGCGGCATCGGTTTGCAGAATGAGCATTCCGAGCGCATCGTACTGCCAGCTTGTTTTGTAGCCATCGCCCTCTTCAAGCAGCGCATCACAGGCACTGTCATCGAGTGGCCAGTCTGGTTGACCGGTGTCCACAAGGAAGCGCCTTGTCTGGCTCAGCGGTTTGGCGCAAAGCGCATATTCTTTGATGAGCAAGGTACCGGCGCTGTCGTCATGACGGATGAGTGCGCCACACAGGTTGTTCGCCGCAGAGTCTGGCGAATTGTCGCCGTAGCGCAGACACTCGACCCGGTGCAAACCGTGTTCTGCGGTTTGCTCATCGATGGCTGTCGGTCTCAACTGATTGTCATAGGTCGTTCGCCAATGATGTCCTCTCTGGTCCCAGGAGCGCAGTAGCTGTCCGGCGTCGCCAGGCAGACTCAGTCGCCACCCCGCGTCGACACTGTTCATCAACAGCGCTTTGCCTGACAGGCTATAGACGGTCGTCAGATTAGCGTCAGGTGCTGTGGCAAACAGTCGAGGGTCCCACTGCGCCACCTGCCGTCCGGCAGTGTCGTAGTGTTGCTGGGTCATGCGCGCTTGGGGTTTATCGTCTGCGTTGCGTCGGCAATAGGCGACTTGCCTCACCGACAGGCCTCGGCTGTCGATGACGCTGATCGTGGGTGTCTTGTGATGAAGGCGTGCGTTCATAGCTCACCTCCGGTGGTCGAGGATTGTGCAGGCAGGACCTCTTGCAGTGTGTCGTTCTCGTCCTCCTCCAGCGTGTACCAGGGGTGACGCGTTTGCCGCCGCATGTAGGAAACGTCATCCAGTTTTGCGAGACGCGTGAGCGTCGGGCGACCTAACGCATCGTAGAACTGGAGATCGCAGTGGCCGAACGCTCGGATCGACACATCGTTGATGTAGCGGTGCTGATCGGCGAAGTAAGGGCGGTAGGTCCGGATCGCCAACCCCTTGCTGTTGTATTCCACCCGTTCACTGGTACGCCAGCGTTGTGTCGCTGTCTGTTCCTGTGGTTTTGCGTCCTTGAGCGTGAGTTCGCCCTTGGCGTTGACGACGTAGGCGATAGCCCCCCGAGAATGGCCCCAGCCATGCCACCAGCAGCAACACCGGCGGGGCCAGCGACTACGCCGATTACTGCGCCAATTTCGGCACCGGCCATGGCGCCGGTGACGCCTTGGGCTGCGCCACCAACAGTGCCAATCAGGGCGCCGATTTTCCTGCCCAAATCTTTGGTGATGACTGCGGTGGAGTGACAGCGTGGGCATTGAGTGGTCATGTGCAGGGTTCCTGTCGAGAAAGTCGGGATGAAGTCATTGCACGGGCATAGAGCCCATCAAGCAGGTCGCCTGAGCGATCTGCTTAAATGGAGAGACTATGGAGTCTGGGGGATGCCTGATGCGGATGGGTGCAGGTTCGTGATGTATGACTGAGATTTTGTTGAGTCGAATGCACCTGATAGGCTGGAGCCGTCGCAAACCTGGCGATTGCCTTCGAACATTACAACGAGGAGCATCCGCGCAGTGCGTTGAAATACCTCTCACCGATGGAGTTTCGGAGCTTGGCGGCGGCATCAAATTAACGGGGAGTTGGTGTCTGGTCTGATAGGGGCAAGTTCAGTAGGCAAGTCGTTACTATTACCCGTTTAGCGCATCGATACCACTTTCAGACCTCTTGTTCCCTGAACGGCTGAGACCGACAAGCTACCGGTAGCGGCTTGCTGGATGACCGCCAGCCAGTGCAGTACTGACGCCAAGCGCAGCACCGCCAACGGTGCCGACTGCGGCGGCGATCTTCATGGCGTGATGAAAAGCAGTGATTTTGGGGGAGTGACAGCGGGGGCATTGCAATGACATGGTTGGAACCTTTTTAGTGGTGATGTCATTGCGGTTATATGGGGCTGAGAATTTTTCGAATCGAATCGCTAACAATCTAGGTCTTGTAATTGGGTCATATTCGATAATAAGATCTGGCCATCGCTTGAGTGCGTGTGGTGCCTGAGCAACCACGGCTGAGCAGTTGCCTCCTCAGTTGATCGGCTCAAAGGGCCTTGCCCTCTCTCTCCAAATCCCTTGCTGACTATGACCTGTTGCCTGAGGCAGCACGGTACTTTGTTGCCGTGGCTTTGTTGGAGAGAGCTGTGAATATTTCTGATCTGTTACACGCATCGCGTGACATCTATGTCCTGACTGAGAAGCCGAACACCAAAGTAGGTTGTTCTGATCGCTTCTGGTCTATGCGACTCGAAGGTCTTCACCATGACCATATCCGTCTTGCTGTAGACCAGCTGCGCAGCCGTTGGCCTCGCCCTATCCCTAAACATCTCGCACGCTCCATGAAGTCGGTTGCGCTTCAGGACTCACTTGCTCGTAGCCTTGGCGCCAAGTCGTACTGCGACTGGCGTGAGGTCGAGCAACATAAGATTACTGACCTTCTGTCCGCGCACGGTTTGTCAGTGCCTAGCGATCTCATTAAGTGGCCATATTCTCCGAGGGGTGGTGGATTTCTAACGGCTCGACAGGTTGCGGATCGGCTTTTCAATTCGGGTCTGCCACTGCCAAAGCGAATCTTTACCGGTGTGGGATCTTGCCTGTTTGCCCCTCGTGCATACGGTCGCCTGGATCTTGACCAGGTAGCTAGTTGCGCATTGTGGACAGACCAGCAGAGATACGCTTTTTGTGAGCAGCATGAGGATGAGATCCTCTTGCGTGCAGAGTACATGCAGGATGGTTGCGGTCTCGATTATCTCGATATGACAGGCCGGATGTTGATGCTCAACGCGGTAAGCGAGTTTATCGGCTGTATGTACAACATGATGGGCAGTAACCTCATGGAGCCTGCAGCGGGTGACCCGGTGATGCGCAGTTACAACATGTCCGAGGAGGATCTGGCGTTTGAGCTGCAACTGTTGCGGCTGTTCCGTAAAGAGATTGAAGGCTCCGATGATGGTTGGGTGGACGTGCTGCCTGTTCCTGGAAATTCCAATCTCATCTTCCTGAAAGGTGCTAACGGCACTTTTGACTGGGTCATTCGTGATCAGCGCGACAAGGAATTTTCCTCCAACCCGCTTCACCCGTTCTTCAAGAAGGACGAGGTGCCCAAGGCGATGGACCAAAGCAAGCTGGATGGGCATTTGTATTTCGCAACCGGCACATGGGCGGAAAAGCTGGAGCACGATGCGGAGTCGCGTCATTACGCAGAAGGGGGAACGGCGGCCAATTGGCCTGGTTATGCGAAGCTTATTCAGCGCGAGCTTATTGCGAGCCAGGGGTACCGGTTTCCACGCACTGAAACCGGGGTCGCATCCGATGAATTTATCCCGCATCGGCTTGGCGAGAGCTGCTTGATGGTGTCACCCCTCGTTACGATCGCTGATTTTTTTGATTTTTGTAGCAGGTCAGACTGGGGGCACACCAGGCAAGAGAAAGCTCAAAAAACACGTAACAAGAAAATCGGTGATCTGGGCGCTATCAACATGGAGTTGAGTGATCTTCCAGTGAGCGTAACCTGGCTGGATGCTGTCGCGTATTGCCATGACTACGAGCAGCGGATGGGGCTTCCTGTTCGGCTGCTGACCATCGAAGATTGGCAGCAGGTTGCCCCTCCACCGATGGACTTCAGTCATGTTTCATCAGTGCGCTCCTTTGTCGTCAAGAATGGAGAGATGCCTGACGACCCCATCTACGGGCAATTGGGCTGGGGCATTGTTGGTGGCGATGGCAAGCTGGGCGGTAACTCTTCGCATCGATACCGCCCCGACGGCTCCATGCACTACGGGCCGAACCTGAAGTGGGTCGATAACGACGAAGGAGTCCCATTCCTCTCGGTACCGGGTTTCGGCGAGTGGTTGTCTGACTATCAGCATGGATCTGCGCCGATTGCCTCTGTAGCAACCGGTCAATCTATTGTTGGTGGCTCAATTGAGCGCAATCTCTGCCCTGTTCATATGACGATGAGCTACAAGGGCGTCAAGGTCGGGTTCCGACTTTGCTACGTCGCTCATCTCGACGCCTAACCCTCTTTCACTAGGAGCTGAATAATGGTGTATCTCCGACGTGAAGAGGGGACTGTGTGTCCTCAGGTCTCCGAATTGGTTATCAACTGGCACATCACTGAAGCCTGTAACTACAAGTGCCGCTACTGCTACGCGAAATGGGATGGTGCCGGCGGGGAGTTGCTGCATGACTGGAGTCGCGTCCGTAATTTGCTCGATGAACTGCAGGCATTCTTTCATCCGGGGAACGATGCCAATCCGCTCACTCAGCACATGTCGTGGTCCAGCATTCGTTTGAACCTGGCCGGTGGAGAGCCGCTGCTGTATCAAGATGCTTCGCTTCGCGTGCTGGATTACGCGAGGAGCAAGGGAATGACGACTTCCATTATCACCAATGGTAGCCGGCTCACTAACGACTTGATTGACCGACTCGCACCGCTGGTTTCCATGCTCGGACTGAGTCTGGATTCAGCGGATCCTACCAAGAACATCGGCATTGGTCGCGTCGACAGCCGTGGTTCTTTGCTGGACGTGGACTCGCTCCCGGAAATGCTAGTGCGCGCAAAGTCGCAGAATTCGGCTCTGCGATTGAAAGTCAATACAGTGGTCAATGCGCTGAACCACCAAGAAGACATGTCGCCGATCATGCATGCGCTTGTGCCACATCGATGGAAAGTGTTGCGCATGCTGCAGGTAGTAACCAGTGATCTGGCGGTTTCTTCTGAGGACTTTCTCGCCTTCGTTGCGCGGCATGACGCTTTTCATGACGTGATGTGTGTTGAGGGTAATGATGACATGACTGAGTCGTACATTATGATCGACCCGCTGGGCCGCTTCTTTCAGAACACAGCCGGCCAGAAGGGTTACCACTACAGCAACCCTATTGATGTGATTGGTGTGGAGCGTGCGTTCAGCGAATGGCGCTTTTCGGCCGGCGCATATGCTGCGAGGTATCGGGATGCATTGGTGGTGGGGCGATAATGAGAAGATACAGCTCATCCAAGGACATCAATCTGCTGATTAGGAGTCTTCTCGCTGAGGGTTGGTCATATCAGTCGGGGCGCTCTCATGGCCGCATTCGCCCGCCCGAAGGAAGAGGTTTTGTCAGCGTGCCTTCCACTCCAAGCGATTACCGCGCATTTGATAACTTCTTGCATGCTGTCAGGCGTCTGGTGAGTACTATCCATTCCGTGCCAGATACTTAGCACTTGTTGGGTGTCCCTGACCTGGAACGGCACTGCTTGCTCCTGGTCAGGGATAAGCTTGTCAGCGTATCGAAACGACTTTCCTGTCCCGATTTTCCGTCATTGCTGACACTGACAGATTTCCGGTTGCTGCTTCCTGAATGTGTTCGCTCCACCAGGCCATCATCGGTCGTCTGCGTTCGATGTAGTCCGCCCGGTTATAGGCGCTGCGAACCTCGTCTTTGTCGACGTGGGCAAGTGCTACTTCAATCAACTCAGGATCCCAGCCGTGTTCGTTGAGGATAGTGCTGGCCATTGAGCGCATGCCATGGCTTACCAGGCGCCCTTCGAAGCCCATACGCTTTAATGCCATGTTGGCAGTCTGGCTGTTGCAGTGGGTTCGAGGGTTCCGGTCTGCAGGAAACACGTATTCCCGGTGTCCGCTGTAGGGTTTGATTGCCTCCAAAAGCGCCAGTGCTTGCTCAGTGAGCGGCACGATATGTATGCGGCGCTTTTTCATGCGTTCAGCTGGGATCGTCCAAATACGCTTTTCGAAGTCGATATCGGCCCAGCGGGTGGTGGCTGCTTCTGCTGGACGGGTCATGGTGTTGAGCTGCCATTCGATTAGGCAGCGTGTCGTCCTTTTTATGCTGGCATTGGCAATTGCCACCATGAGCTCTTTCAGCTCATCGGGAGCGAGTGCAGCCATGTTTTTCTTTTTCGGCTTCTTGAAGACTGAGCGAATCCCGCTGAGCGGATTTGCGTGAATGAGTCCTGAGTTGACCCCATAGGTCATGATCTCGTTGAGGCGCTGTGACAGCCGTTTAACGGTTTCAAGGCTGCCTTTGGTTTCGAGTGGCCGAAGCAGGTTGATGACTTGTGGTGCGCTGAGGGCTGAGATCGGTGTGGTGCCTAAATCCGGAAAAACATGCAGCGTCAGCGAACGCCAGATGTCCTCAGCATAAGCTGGCGTTACTGAGTCTTTTTTGAGCTCGTACCAAGCCGTCGCTACGTTCTGAAAAGTATGTTCGGTTTCAGCCTTCTTAGCCTGCTTCAGGGTATCTCGCTGCTCTTTCGGATCAATACCAGTAGCAAGGAGCTCCCTTGCCTCAATGGTCATTTTCCTTGCTCGGGCAAGAGATAGCTCAGGGTATGCGCCAAGGCCCATGTTGATGCGCTTCTTGGTTACAGGATGGTAGTAGTTAAAGTTCCATAGCTTAGAGCCATTGATTCTCACTCGCATCTGCAGGCCGTCGCCATCGACCAGGACGTAATCCTTCTCTAAAGGCTTGGCGGCTTTGATCTTGAGTTCAGAAAGGCGAGTAGCTTGAGCGCACATTGGTATTCCATGGAGGGTTTTGGTATTCCAAAAATTAGCACCTGTGGGCTTGGAATACCATTTGGAATACCGAAAGACATAGATCTTGTTGGACGATTGCGGACACTGATGGCGCTGAAAGCCCCGTATTTGCTGGATTTCAGGCACAAAAAAGGACGTCCGTGGACGCCCTTAGATGTATATTTGGTGGAGCCGGGGGGATTTGAACCCCCGTCCGCCAGTACTCCGCTGTCGGTACTACATGCGTAGCCGTGTCTATTAAGTTAACCCTCAGCGACCCGACGGGCAGGGTGCTTTGGGCGAGTTGTGTAAGTTTTAGCCGCTTCGTCCACAACGTACTGCACGGCGATTCTGTTCTATATGACAATCACTTTGGGTTTACAGACATCCCCTGGTGATTGCTGGACCCGAAGGTACCAGAAGCTCAGGGCTAAGGCTGCTTACGCAGCGAGAGCGAATTCCTGGCCGTAGTTTTCGTCATTGGCAACTATAAGTAGTTGCAACAGTGGATTTACGAGTTCTGTTACCAACTCGGCATGCACCTAAAGTTTCGCAACCGGCGTCGAATCCTAAACGGCCCCGAGCCTGATGCTCTGTGAATCAAGTGAGCAGCAGGCGTACACAGTGTACGTCATCACGCCCGGGAAGGCCAACCCGAAGGTTGGTTACCACCGATCATGGGCTTGGTTGGGTGCTCTGTTTGTCAACGAGTGCCAACGCCTGCGTGGCCTCGGTGACGCATTTATTGTCGTCTCCGGAGGCTTGTGAGGCTTCGGCGCTGGACATCAGTCTTTTGATCTCCATTGAGGTGTTTGTGGCGGTCGCCGGCAGCGCATTCACTTTGCCTTTGAGCTCTTGCAACTTGCTCGTACAAAGGTTGTTGTCCGCAGCAAATACAGGAGAGGCCAGCATGGCAGCAGCTATGAACAGGCCCGCGAGTGTGGTGCGTTTCATGGGTATCTCCTTGAGCTGATGGTCTCGGTGCTGCCGTATGAGCGGACGGCCAAGCCGAGCCCGAAAAATCAGTCGCGATCTGACGGGGCCTATCTCAAAGACTACGATTCAACGCAAGAATTCGGTTTTTTCTGAAGGCGTGTCGAGCTTTTCCAGTGATGCAGCGGTTACACAGTTCCAAACCCCAGATACAACAAAACCCGCAACTGGCGTAATGCTGTTCACTTAAGCGGAGCAGCCTTACGGTCCACCGGAAACCGGGTCTTTGATATCTTCACCGTCCTTGGCCTCGAAGGCCTCGGACGGTGATCCAGAAACATCCCTCCTACACCCGCCCT
>NZ_FYDY01000048.1:0-19974 GCF_900187435.1 Pseudomonas sp. Irchel s3b5 | reverse complement strand
TCCCATCCCGAACTCAGCAGTGAAACGATGCATCGCCGATGGTAGTGTGGGGTTTCCCCATGTGAGAGTAGGTCATCGTCAAGATTAAATTCCGAAACCCCAATTGCGAAAGCAGTTGGGGTTTTGTTTTGTCCGCAGGAAAGTTCGTACAGCAATGACGGACAGGTCCCCGCTGTCAGCGTCTCCCGACAATGCTAAGGTTCGGCCCTAGCGTTTGTATTTTCCAAGGAAGCCTTTATGCCGGACGCAACGTCCCTCAGTGCTGGTTTTATGGTGGTTCACGGTAACCGCCTGGACGAGTTACGCAGCCTGGTGGTGAGCTGGATGCGGCGTTACCCGCTGGCCCCCCTGGAAAATGAAATCGCCCTGGTGCAGAGCAACGGCATCGCCCAATGGCTGAAACTGGCACTGGCTGAAGATGCTGAAGATGACGATATGGGTGGCTGCGGAATCGCCGCGGCCATCGATGTGCAGTTGCCCGGCAGTTTCATGTGGCAGCTCTATCGCATGGTCCTGGGTCGTGACGAAATTCCGGTCAAGTCCCTGCTTGATAAGACGCCACTGACCTGGCGTCTGATGCGCCTGCTTCCGCAGTTGATCAATGAACCACACTTCGAACCGCTACAGCGCTTCCTGACCAATGACAGCGATCTGCGAAAACGCTATCAATTGTCTGAACGGCTGGCGGATTTGTTCGACCAGTATCAGGTGTACCGCGCCGACTGGCTCGAAGACTGGGCAGAAGGTCGGCACCAATTGCGCAGTGGCAGAGGAGAAACCAGGCCACTGACTGCGGCCAATTGCTGGCAGGCCGAGCTATGGCGTGCACTTCTATTGGATGTTGGTGAAGAGGGCATGGCGCAAAGCCGTGCCGGCGTCCATCAGCGGTTCATCGAGCGCATCAACAACCTCGAGGTTGCCCCACCGGGGTTGCCTTCGCGGGTGATCGTTTTTGGTATTTCCTCTCTTCCCGCTCAAGCCCTTGAAGCTCTAGCCGGGCTGGCTCGATTCAGCCAGGTTCTACTGTGTGTACATAATCCCTGTCGTCACCATTGGGCAGACATCGTCGCCGATAAAGACCTGTTACGGCATCAATACAAACGACAGGCGCGCAAGAGTGGCATGCCGGTCGTACTCGACTCCCAAACGCTTCATCAACATGCCCATCCGCTATTGGCCGCATGGGGCAAGCAGGGGCGTGACTACATCAATCTGCTCGACAGCTATGACGATCCCAACAGCTATCGCTCGGCATTTCGTGACGGCAGGATCGATTTGTTCAGTGATAGTCAGCCACTGAATATGCTCAATCAGTTGCAGGATGACATCCTCGAACTACGCCCCCTGAACGAAACCCGCGAGCTATGGCCAGCAGTGAGCCTGGAGGAGGACGAGTCGATCCGTTTCCACATCGCTCATAGCGCTCAACGCGAAGTAGAGATCCTTCACGATCAGTTGCTCGCGCGCTTCAGCGAAAATCCACAGCTACGTCCTCGTGACGTGATTGTGATGGTCCCCGACATCGACAGCTACGCACCGCATATTCGTGCAGTGTTCGGTCAGCTTGAGCGGCATGATCCGCGATTCATCCCTTTCACACTGTCTGACCAAGGGCAGCGTGGTCGTGATCCGTTACTGATTGCTGTCGAACACTTGCTCAAGCTGCCTGACAGTCGCTTTCCTGTCAGCGAGATTCTCGATTTGCTGGACGTTCCGGCATTGCGCGCCCGCTTTGGCGTAGAGGAACGTGACCTGCCGACGCTGCACCGCTGGATCGAAGGCGCTGGCATTCGTTGGGGCATAAATGCTCAACAGCGCGCAGGTCTTGGTTTGCCGCCAGCGCTGGAGCAAAACAGTTGGCGTTTCGGTCTGCGGCGAATGTTGCTCGGTTACGCGGTCGGCAACGGCAGTGCCTGTGGCGAAATCGAACCCTACGACGAGATCGGCGGACTGGATGCTGCGCTCATCGGTCCATTGGTTGCGTTGCTGGATGCACTGGAGGTTGCTCACCAGGAACTGACACAGCCAGCATCGCCCCTGCAATGGAGCCTGCGCTTGCAGGCGTTGCTGTCACTCTTCTTTCAGGCCAGTAACGAGCACGACGACTATTTGCTGACCCAGCTGGAAGCGTTGCGCGAAGCGTGGCTTGAGAGTTGTGAATCTGTAGGTCTGCAAGACGAACTGCCGCTGACCGTCGTCCGCGAAGCCTGGCTTGCGGGTCTTGATCAGGGGCGATTGTCTCAACGCTTTTTGGCGGGAGCGGTGAATTTCTGCACGCTGATGCCGATGCGTGCGATTCCGTTCAAATTGGTCTGCTTGCTTGGCATGAATGATGGCGACTACCCGCGGGCACAACCGCCGCTGGACTTCGACCTCATGGGCAGCGACTACCGTCCCGGTGATCGCTCGCGACGCGAAGACGACCGTTACTTGCTGCTGGAGGCTCTGTTGTCAGCACGTGAGCAGCTCTACATCAGTTGGGTCGGACGCAGCATTCGCGACAACAGCGAACGCCCCGCGTCAGTGCTGATCGGTCAGCTACGGGATCATCTCGCAAGCGGTTGGCGACTCACCAAGTCCGACGAAGACCTGCTTGAAGCCATTACTCAGGAACATCCCCTGCAACCATTTAGCGCCCGTTATTTCCACGAAGGCGATGACCTGTTCAGCTATGCCAACGAGTGGCAAGTGCTGCATCAAATCACTGTGCAAACACCTGATATCGAGTTGCTTGATGCCCACATTCAGGATGAGCCGCTGACGCTCGGTCAGTTGCAGGATTTCCTGCGCAACCCGGTGCGACATTTCTTCAGTCAGCGGCTGAAAGTGTACTTCGAGGCTGCCGAAGTGCCTCTGGCCGATGAAGAACCCTTTGTCCTTGATGCCTTGCAACGCTACAACTTGAGTGACCGTTTGCTTGAAGCCGCCATGGCCGATCTGGATGACACCGATCAGGCGTTGCAACTACAAGCCCAGCGTCTACAGAACAGTGGATTGCTGCCCATGGCAGGTTTTGGCGAATGCCTCCAGCGAGAGTTGATCGAACCGTTGCCGGATTTGCTGCAACGTTATCAACAGCTCCTGGCGCTATGGCCAACGCCGCTGACCAGCGCATTACCGGTGAGCCTGGAGTTGCATGAGTTGCGCATCGAGGGATGGCTCAGTGGGCTGCATCAACGGGCAGACGGTGGTTTGCTGTCGGTGACCACAATCCCCAACAGCATCGGTTCGATCAAGTCCCGCAAATGGCATCGCCTGACCCGGCCGTGGGTCAATCATCTGGCCGCTTGCGCCAGCGGTCTGTCGATGACCACCGCGTTGGTGGCCAGCGATGACAGTCTGGTGCTCGCGCCAATGGACGTGAATTCAGCACAGCGAATTCTGGGAGACCTGTTGCTCGCCTGGCAATCGGGTATGCGTCAGCCACTTCCGATTGCGGTCAAAACGGCCTTCGCCTGGTTGGGGCAGACCGATACGGTCAAAGCCGAAGCAGCCGCTCGAAAAGCCTATGAAGGGGATGGGCTGACTACCAACGGGGAGCGACGAGAGAGCATTGCGCTTGCAAGGCAGTTTGCCGATTACGATGCGTTGACCGCCGATGAAACATTCTTCGACTGGTGCGATGCACTGTATCGACCGTTACTTGAGGCCTCTTGGCGTTCATTGTCCAGCGCGGAGGTCCGCCCATGACCACCAAAATACCTCTGGCCCTGGCATTCCCGCTGCGCGGCAGCCAGTTGATCGAAGCCAGCGCAGGGACCGGCAAGACCTTCACGATTTCAGCGCTGTACCTGCGCCTGGTCCTCGGCCATGGTGGGGAGTCCGACGGTTTTGGGCGTGAGCTGTTGCCTCCGCAGATCCTCGTTGTGACCTTTACCGATGCCGCTACCAAAGAGCTGCGTGAGCGCATTCGTACACGACTGGCCGAAGCGGCTCGATTCTTCCGCGATGAAACTCCCGCTCCGGACGGACTGATTGCCGAGTTGCGTGATCAGTATCCGGCCGAGCAGTGGGCCGGATGTGCAAATCGCCTGGATATCGCCGCGCAATGGATGGACGAAGCAGCGGTCTCGACCATTCACAGTTGGTGTCAGCGCATGTTGCGTGAGCACGCGTTCGACAGTGGCAGCCTGTTCACCCAGACCCTGGAAACCGATCACAGCGATCTGCTCGGTGAAGTGTTGCGCGACTATTGGCGATTGTTTTGCTACCCCATGCAAGGCGATGCGCTGAACTGGGTACGCGGCAATTGGGGCGGGCCCGCTGCTTTGCTACCGCGAATTCGCGGATTGTTTGCCAGCGAGCGGGAGACCCTCCCCGGTAAAGAGCCCGCAGAGTTGATCAGCGAATGTTTACAAGAGCGGCGAGCCGCTTTGCTTGAGCTCAAGCAACCCTGGTGTCAGTGGGCCGACGAGCTGCTGGCGATCTGTCACGAAGGGGTTGCCAGTAAAAGTGTCGACGGCCGCAAGATGCAGGCCCGCTACTTCGAACCCTGGTTTGAAAAAATCAAAGCCTGGGCTGGAGACGAAGCCGTTGAGCAACTGGACATCGGTACCGGTTTCACGCGCCTCACACCTGACGGTATGGCTGAAGCCTGGAAGAAGGGAGACGCGCCCAATCATCCAGGCCTGGACGCCATGCCGGGTCTGAAAGCCTGTCTCGACAGTTTGCCGACGCCCGATGCCGTGGTGTTGCAACACGCTGCCCATTGGGTCGGTGCGCGCTTCGAGGAGGAAAAACGTCGTCGTGCGGAAATGGGTTTCGACGACATGCTGTTGCGCCTCGATGCCGCGTTGCAGTCTGAGGGTGGTGAGCGCCTGGCGACCTTGATCCGCGAACAGTTCCCGGTAGCGCTGATCGACGAGTTCCAGGACACCGACCCGGTGCAGTACCGGATCTTCGAAAGCATCTACCGCATTGAGGACAACAATCCAGAAAGCGGTCTGTTCCTGATCGGCGACCCGAAACAGGCGATCTATGCTTTTCGCGGTGCCGACATCTACACCTACCTTCGCGCCCGTCAGGCAACCACCGGGCGCCTGCATACATTAGGGACCAACTTCCGTTCCAGTCACGGCATGGTCGATGCCGTGAACCATGTATTTGAATATGCCGAGTGCCGCGAATCCGGGCGCGGAGCTTTTCTGTTTCGCGAGAAAGACGGTGATAACCCTGTCCCGTTCCTGCCGGTCGATTCGCAGGGGCGCAAAGAAGTTCTGCAGATCAACCATCAACCCGTCCCGGCGCTGAATATCTGGCACTTGCCTGCCGAACAGCCCTTGTCCGGTGCGGTGTACCGCCAGCAACTGGCCGCGGCGTGTGCCAGTGAAATCACAGCATTGCTCAACGGTGGACAACAAGGTCGAGCGGGCTTCCTGCGCGACAACGAATTCAAAGGCCTGATGCCCGCGGACATCGCGATCCTCGTCCGCGATGGCAAGGAGGCGCAGGCCGTGCGCGCTGAACTCGCGGCCCGAGGCGTGCGCAGTGTTTATCTGTCGGACAAGGATTCAGTGTTCGCCGCGCAGGAAGCCCACGACGTCCTGACCTGGCTCAAAGCCTGTGCCGAGCCGGATGTCGAGCGACCGCTGCGGGCCGCATTGGCCAGCATCACGTTGAACCTGTCGCTGGCAGAATTGGAACAGCTGAACCAGGACGAGCTGGCCTGGGAAGCGCGGGTCATGCAGTTCCGCAGCTATCGCGAGCTGTGGCGCAAGCAGGGCGTCTTGCCAATGCTTCGCCGCTTGCTGCACGACTTCCGGCTGCCCCAGGCGTTGATTGCCCGCAGCGATGGCGAACGGGTACTGACCAATCTGTTGCACCTGTCCGAGCTGCTGCAACAGGCCGCCGCCGAACTGGATGGCGAGCAAGCGCTGATCCGACATTTATCCGAGCATCTGGCGTTGTCCGGGCAGGCCGGTGAAGAGCAGATCCTGCGTCTGGAGAGCGACGAGCAACTGGTCAAGGTCGTGACCATTCACAAGTCCAAAGGGCTTGAATATCCCTTGGTGTTTCTGCCGTTCATTTGTTCGGCGAAGCCGGTGGATGGCAGCCGTCTGCCGTTGCATTACCACGACGCGACGGGTAAGGCTCAAGTGACGTTGAAACCGACGCCCGAGTTGATCGCCCTGGCCGACGACGAACGTCTGGCGGAAGATCTGCGTTTGCTCTATGTGGCCTTGACCCGGGCGCAACATGCCTGTTGGCTCGGCGTGACCGATCTCAAACGCGGCAATAACAACAGTTCGGTGCTGCATCTGTCGGCATTGGGTTATCTATTGGGCGGCGGGTCTTCTCTGGGTGAATCGGCGGGGCTGAGCGTCTGGCTGCGCGACCTGCAGCAGGGTTGCCCCGCGATAGGCTGCAGTGACATGCCAGAAGCCAGTGCCGAGCTTTACCACCCGCCGCAGAACACTGCGGCGTTGCTGGCTCCGCTGATTCCACAACGCAAGGCCAGTGAAAACTGGTGGATCGCCTCCTACAGCGCGTTGCGTATTGGTGACAGTCTGAGCATCGGCAGCGATGAAGCGCCTGAGAGCCCGCAGGCCCAGAAACTCTTCGACGACGAACGTCTCGATCCACAGGCACCACGGGAAATGATCGCGGGTGGTGCCGATATCCATCGATTCCCGCGGGGGCCGAACCCCGGTACTTTTCTCCACGGTTTGCTTGAGTGGGCCGGCAACGAAGGTTTCGCTGCCACGCCCAAAGCCGTGGAAGAGGCCATTGCCCGTCGCTGTAACCGCCGGGGCTGGGAGGGCTGGATAACCACGCTCAGTGACTGGCTGCAGCATCTGCTCAAGTCCCCGCTGCCTGTCGGTAGCGGGCAGGCGCCCGTGATATTCGAAGCGTTGAGTCAGTACCAGGTCGAAATGGAATTCTGGTTTGCCAGCCACAAAGTCGACGTGCTCAAACTCGATGCACTGGTCTGCCAATACACCCATAACGGCGTGGCCCGTGTGGCGGCCGAACCGGTTTTGCTTAACGGCATGTTCAAGGGATTCATCGACCTTACTTTCGAGCATGACGGCCGCTATTACGTCGCCGATTACAAATCCAACTGGCTCGGCGTCGACGATGCGGCCTATACCGAGCAGGCGATGGAGCAGTCGATTCTCGACAACCGCTATGACCTGCAATACGTGTTGTACCTTCTGGCGCTGCACCGCCAACTCAAAGCCAGGCTTGCCGATTACGACTACGACCGGCATGTCGGAGGTGCGCTGTATCTGTTCCTGCGGGGTACGCGGGCGCCCAGCCAGGGTGCGTACTTCGCCCGGCCGCCAAGGGAGCTGATCGAGCAACTGGACCGTCTGTTCCAGGGTAAACCGCAGCCCAGGGTCGAACCCGCCTGGGAACAAGGAGTATTGCTATGAGCCGTACCTTCGCCGACGTGCTGACGGTTACCGACAGCCTCACGGATCTCAAACCGTTGGAGCGCGCCGACGACTTGTTGAGATTGCTGACGCGTTGGGTCGAACGTGGCTGGCTGCGGGCGCTGGACAAGGCCTTCGTGTCCTTTCTTCATGAGCTGGCGCCAGCAGATGATCCTTTGGTGTTACTGGCGGCTGCGTTGACCAGCCACCAGTTGGGTCACGGCCACGTTTGCCTTGATTTGTTCGAGACACTCAAGGAGCCGGACTTCGCCCTGTCGCTGCCTCCGGAAGGTGATCAGCAGAGTGGCGTGATGTTGCTGCCGTCGCAGTTGCTGGAAGCGGTGGACGGTGCCCATTGGTGCAAAGTGCTGGCGTCCAGCGGTCTGGTTGCATTGGCGGCTGACGAGCGTGAAGCGGTGCAGCATCGGCCCTTGGTGCTGTCAGGCAAACGCTTGTATCTGCGCCGCTATTGGGCCTACGAACGGCGTATCGACAATTCGTTGCGCGAACGTCTGGCCGCGCATGAAGCTACACCGAGTGACTTGTTGCAGCGGCTCACCGAGCTGTTCGGTCCGGCCAGGCCCGGTGAGGTCATCGACTGGCAAAAGCTGGCCTGCGCACTGGCGACTCGCGGCGCCTTCAGTATCGTTACCGGTGGTCCGGGAACGGGTAAAACCACGACAGTCGTGCGCTTGCTGGCACTGCTTCAGGCACCTGCCGTGGAGGCTGGAAAGCCGCTGCGTATTCGCCTCGCCGCTCCGACCGGTAAAGCGGCAGCGCGCCTCACCGAGTCCATCAGCCAGCAAGTCAGGACGCTGAAGGTCACGGAAGCCGTACGCAATAAAATCCCGTCCGACGTCACCACCGTTCACCGCCTGTTGGGCAGCCGTCCCGGGACGCGGCATTTCCGGCATCACGCGGCTAATCGTTTGCCGCTGGACGTATTGGTGGTGGACGAAGCATCGATGATCGACCTGGAAATGATGGCCAACCTGCTCGACGCGTTGCCGCCTCATGCTCGCCTTGTGCTGCTGGGTGACAAGGATCAGTTGGCGTCGGTGGAGGCGGGTGCCGTTCTCGGGGATCTGTGTCGCGACGCCGAAGCCGGATGGTACAGCCCGCAGACACGTCAGTGGCTCGAGGCCGCCAGCGGTGAAAGCCTGGAGACCAGCGGGTTGCAGGAAGATAGCCAAGGCACCCATCCATTGGCTCAGCAAGTGGTCATGCTGCGGCACTCGCGGCGATTCGGTGAGGGCAGCGGTATTGGCCAGTTGGCCCGATGGGTCAACCAACAGCAGCCCGAGGAAGCCCGCAGATTGTTGGCGGTACGCAGCCACGACGATGTGTTTTGCCTGTCCCTCAAGAATGAACAGGATCGCGCGCTGGAGCGCTTGTTGCTCGAAGGTCATGGTGAGGGACCACAAGGTTATCGCCATTACTTGAGCCTGCTGCGCAATCAACGACCACCACTCGATAGACCGCTTGAAGATTCGTGCTGGACCGAGTGGGCTAGACAGGTCCTGCAGGCCTTCGACGCCTTCCAGTTGTTGTGCGCTGTGCGCAAAGGGCCGTGGGGTGTGGAAGGGTTGAACCAGCGAGTGACCGCGGCGTTGCTGAAGGCGCGGCTGATTGACAGCGACCAGCAGTGGTACGAGGGACGACCCGTGCTGATGACGCGCAACGATTACGGTCTGGGCTTGATGAACGGCGACATCGGCATTGCGCTCAAACTGCCAGAACGCGAAGGCTCTCAAGCCGGCAAGCATGTCCTGCGGGTGGCCTTTCCCCGTAACGACGGGCAGGGCGGTGTGCGTTTTGTGCTGCCAAGTCGACTCAATGATGTGGAAACCGTCTACGCCATGACCGTGCACAAATCCCAGGGGTCGGAATTTGCGCATACCGCATTGATTCTTCCCGATGCGTTGAACCCGGTACTGACCAAGGAGCTTGTCTACACCGGGATAACCCGTGCCAAAGACTGGTTTACCTTGATCGAACCGCGGGCAGGGGTATTTGAAGAAGCGGTACGGCGCAAGGTCAAACGCTTGAGCGGATTGATGCTGGAGCTGAAGGAAAACATCGAAGCCGCAGGGTGAAATTTGGCGGAGGGTCGTAGGAAGTTGGCCAAAGTGCCGTAGTCCGTGGCCTCGCTGGCGTTTCGCCGCTGTGCTATCGTTGCGGCATCATTTCGCTCCGGTCAAAGAGTATCCCTGCATGAAGGTGGCTGTCTGGACGACAGAGCGCGTCGTTGGCGGTAGAAAAGCGCTGCTTGCCATTCTTCTTTGCCTGATGGCCAACGTTGTGTCCGCGCAATCGCAAACCCCGGTGAGCATGGCGGATCAACGCGCCAAAGCGGTCACTCAGGTGGTGCTTGGCATTCTCAGTTACGCCCGTTGGCCCGTCGAGCCTGTGCTGCTGCGTTTGTGCCTGGTGGGACCTACCGAATACACCGACGACCTGGTCAAAGGTACGACCCAGGCGACCGGTCGACCGGTGTCGGTGCAACGGCTGTTGGCCGACAACCCCTCGATTGCCAGCGGCTGTGATGCGGTGTACGTCGGCAAGTTGACCGCCGAGGAGCGCACCCGACTGTTTGCAGCACTGATCGGGCACCCCGTACTGAGCATCAGTGAAAGCGATGACCCTTGCACCGTCGGTAGCCTGTTTTGTCTGCGGGTCAGTGATGAACAGGTTTCTTTCGAGGTCAATCTCGACTCCGTTGCCCGCAGTGGTGTGCGCATTCATCCGAGCGTGCTGCAACTGTCACGCCGCAAGCCGGCGGCGCCATGAACCTACTTAAACCGGGCGGTCGCCCAACTTTGCGTTCGGTCATCGGCCGCGGCAATTTGATCGTGGCCCTGGTGGGCGTTGCCATGGCCAGCGTTTCTATGACATTGCTCGGCGTTTTGGCTCTGCGGGTCTATGCCGATCACAACCTGCATCTGATCGCACGGTCGATCAATTACACCGTGGAAGCCGCGGTGGTGTTCAACGATGAAGCGGCGGCCACCGAAGCGTTGGCGTTGATTGCGTCCACCGAAGAAGTGGCAGACGCCCAGGTGTTTGATCAGCAGGGCCAATTGCTGGCGCGCTGGCAGCGACCGGACACCGGCTTGCTGTCCAGGCTCGAACTGCACATTGCCAAAACCTTTCTGGAAGAACCCATCAACATGCCGATCCTCCATCAGGGGCGAGAAATCGGCAGCATCGTGCTCACTGGGCACGGTGGCAGCCTGATGCGTTTCCTGCTCAGCGGCTTGATGGGCATCGTGTTATGCACGGCTATCAGTGCCTGGGTTGCGCTGTTTCTGGCGCGCCGACAGCTTCGCGGGATCACCAAGCCATTGCGCAACCTGGCCGCTGTCGCCCATGCCGCTCGCAGCGAGCGAGCGTTCGATCGACGCGTGCCACCGGCGGACATTGTCGAACTCGACGACTTCGGTAATGACTTCAATGCCCTGCTGGATGAGCTCGAAGCCTGGCAGTCGCACCTGCAAAGCGAAAACGAATCCCTGGCGCACCAGGCCAGTCATGACAGTCTTACCGGGCTGCCCAACCGGGCATTTTTCGAGGGCCGCCTGATGCGCGCGTTACGTAACGCCAACAAGCTTGGCGAGCGCGTTGCAGTGCTGTTCCTGGACAGCGACCGGTTCAAGGAAATCAACGACAACTTCGGCCACGCGGCGGGCGATGCGGTGCTGATGGCTGTGGCCAACAGGATTCGCGCGCAGCTGCGTGAAGAGGATCTGGTGGCGCGTTTGGGCGGCGATGAGTTTGCCGTGCTGCTGACGCCGCTTTACAAAACCGAAGATGCCGAACGGATTGCCGACAAGATTCTCGCCAGCATGGAGATACCGATTCTGGTGCCGGGGGATGCACAAGTGCTGACCTCACTCAGTATCGGCGTCGCCGTTTACCCCGATCATGGAACGACACCCGGTGCGTTACTCAGCGCTGCCGACAGTGCCATGTACCAGGCCAAACGCCTCTCCCGAGGCGCACAGTACACGGTAGGGTCGGAGTACCCTGCCGCCGATGTTCAAAACAGGAGCTAACTTTTCG
The DNA here is from genome assembly GCF_900187435.1 of Pseudomonas sp. Irchel s3b5. Lineage (NCBI taxonomy): Bacteria > Pseudomonadati > Pseudomonadota > Gammaproteobacteria > Pseudomonadales > Pseudomonadaceae > Pseudomonas > Pseudomonas sp. Irchel s3b5. The sequence goes on along the minus strand of NZ_FYDY01000048.1, from coordinate 8,536 downwards.
TGTTCACTTTTACCCAGCGTTCCCTGCGTTTCGTTACCGTGACTCTGCTGATGGCGTTGTTCAGCCTGACCGGATGCCAGACAGCCCCGCAAAAAGGCCTGACCCCGGCGCAAGTCGCAGTGCTCAAGCAGCAAGGTTTCGAGTTGACCGATGATGGCTGGGAGTTTGGGTTGTCCGGCAAAGTATTGTTTGGCAGCGACGATGACAGCCTGAACCGGCAGAGCAGCGAAATCGTCGAGCGCATTGGCAAGGCGCTGCTCGGCGTGGGTATCGACCGCGTGCGTGTCGACGGTCACACCGATGCGTCGGGTAAAGAGGCCTACAACGAACAGCTTTCTTTGCGCCGTGCGAAAAGCGTTGCCAAGGTCTTGAACACGGTCGGCATGAAGCAGGAAAACATCCAGCTGCGCGGTCTGGGCAGCAGCGAGCCCGTGGCCACCAATACCACCGCGACCGGTCGCACCGAAAACCGTCGGGTAGCGATCGTGGTGAGCGCCGACTGACTAATCGGCGAACAACATCGCCCGACTCTCACCCATCAACAGACCCTGATTCTGCTCCGTCACCTCCCTGATGTAATCCCACAGCAGGGTGATCCGCTTGAGCTTGCGCAGGTCTTCGCGGCAGTACATCCAGAACTGGAAGGAAAGAAAGGTTAACCCAATGAATACGGGGGCTAACCGCCATGAACATCCTTGCAGAGCGTCGTCCTGTCACAAGTGCTGTCACAAGTTTTGCCATTCATCTGAGGCCGAGTACGCGACTCGCCAAGCTCTACCACTATCGACGCAACGGCATTTACTATCTGCGCCTCCGCGAAACCGGCAGCACCACCCGGACTGCTTCCGTTTCCCTTAAGACCTCCGATAGACGAGCCGCTATGGACGCTTCAAAACGACTTGCCGAGACCCTCAAGGCATTCCATCTGGATCATCCCAAGGCGACCTTTAGCGAGCTGAAGGAGCATCTGCTGTGGGTGGCTGAGAATCTGCTGTCTGCTGCTCATGAGGTTCATTCGTTACGTGACTGGGGCGACCTTTACGAAGACGTGAAGACCAACCTCGCTGAGGTCGCTGCCACGATGCCGCTCAGTGTTGATCAACACGAACATGTAATGAACGCTAAGCAGGTGATGATTGCTGCTCAGGCACGACTACAAGGCGACTCCGTACCGTTGGTGAAGATCATTCGGGACCTTGAAGGCAACCAAGGGTCAGCGGGGGAGACCGTTCCTGCTTCCCCATCTGTTTTAACTCCACCGATGACCTTTGAGACTCTCTCGGGGCTTTACTTGGCAGATCGTGGGCAAGACCAGAAGGCTTCAACACTGAAAGAGACCAAGTTGTGTCATGGAGTCCTCTCCGCGCAACTGGGCGGCCTGGACCTACTGAGGCACTCAAGGGCAGACCTCGTAGCCATGCGAGATCGCCTACATGCAACTCGGGCAGCATCCACAGTCAACAAGCTGATCGTGAAGCTGTCGGCTGTGTTCGCTTGGGCTGTCGAGAATGGTCATCTGGTCAAAACATATGACAAGAAGCTGAAGCTGACCAAGGGCCTTGAGTCCACTCGTAAGGCGTTCTCACAGCCTCAAGTGGCCAAGCTGATGGACTACGCGAGCAACCTCCCAGAGACCTCATGGAAGCGTTGGCTGCTTAGTCTTGGGGTCATCACTGGTGGGCGCCTCAACGAAATCTCACAGCTAACCACGAGCGACATTCAGACATTTGAGTCGGGGATTACGGCCATCCATATCAATGAGGCTGGGGAAGGTAAGTCAATCAAGAACAAGCGCAGTGAGCGACTGGTCCCGTTGACGGATGGAGCCTACGGATTCGACCTTGCGGCATTCATGCGATATGTCGAGAAATGCAAAGCCAAGCAAGGCGAGGCACTTGCTCAGATCGGGTACAAGACAGCAGGGGATTGGGCGAATCGACAGGCGATACCCCAGGCTCTTGGAGGCGAACACAAGGTTGGTCTCACATACCACTCACTCCGCCATTCCTTGGCTTCGCTGATGCAGGTCAAGGGCGTACCTACCGTTCATGCTCAGGCTGTTATGGGGCACGCCTCGGGGACCATAACGTTTGACACATACGGTTCTGGAGTGCCGGTTGAGGTCACTGCTGAGATGCTCTGTGATTTATTTAGCTTGCGCCTTGAAAGTCGCTGAGGACCCTTCGGGGACTGGCGAAGAGCGCATTGTGCATTTATCGGGGGGCAATCAGCTACGTCTTGCATGGGGCAGGGAGTGTGTTTTTTAAGTCGGCGAACAGGTGGCTGATGCATCAAGAAAGGGCGCTCCGATACCAGGGTGTCCAATCATGGCTCATCTGGAGAACTCGCCAAGTATTGGTAGCATCACCATATGCGCCTTAAGCATTTACTCGATTTATAGCCCATCACATTAAGCAGTCCGAAAAGTGAGAAAATGTCGTCTGTCGGATTGTGGATGAGTAAAAGGCCATCAGTCGATTCCACATTGACATCATGAGTGCGCGTCACCGAGACTCAACAAATAACCATCATATCAATATGGATATTTGCAATGAAAAAGCGCTCCTTCCTGGTTCCCCTGGCCACTTTGGCTGCAGCCGTCGCTACAGAGCAGGCTTCTGCTCTAACTACTTATGAAGTTGTCGAGCCCAGCTCGGATGCCAAAAACACATTTCAAGCCGAAGCTCAAAGCGAGAACCTTTCGGTTCGCGGGGGCAATGATCTGTTCGCCTTTGTTCTCAAACGAGGGGATCAGGGACAGCTGATGGCGTACCACAGCTCCCATAGCTCTCACTCTTCGCACAGTTCCCACAGCTCCCACTATTCGGGTCGATAATGGATTTCTCTCGTAAGCTCGTTTTTGATGAGCGGCTTTATGACGCGCAGGTTTTGCAGAAAGCTGCATATCGATCGATCAATAGCCTGACGGTTGATATCACACCTGATGAGGGCCAGTTTGTCTGCGCTTTGTCATCGAATATCGGTGTTGACGAGCAGTCCTTTCTGTCTGCCGTCCAAGAGTTCCAGAAGGATGCGCTTGATTATCAGCTTCGCCACCGTCTGGCAGTTGAGACGCAGCCGATCAAGAACCTGATCCTCGGACTGGCCTTTTCAAAAACCGGGCTTATTAGTGAGTAAATTCCAAAAGCTGGAGTTCTACGCGCAGCAGCGTACCTACGAGTTACTGCCCTTTAAATTCGACCGCATGAATGACGACGAGTATGTCATTACAAACATGGCAGGCGAATTTCATGTGATACCGGTGCCAATGTTGGAACCGATCATAAGCAAGACGCTCCCGCTCTCATCAGAGCTGATTCCTACGCTTCGGTCCAAGCAGTTCATTCGCTTCACCAACGAGCAAGCACCACTTCAGCTTCTGGCGCTCAAGATTCGCACGCGATTGTCCAGGCTGGCCGAGTTCACCAATCTGCACATCTTTGTAGTGACTCTTCGATGCGACCATAGCTGTCCGTATTGCCAGGTTTCAAGGCAGTCGGAGAGCAAAGGCGAATTCGACATGACTACGGAGATGGCAGATAGGTCGCTTGATTTCGTCTTTAGGTCTCCCAATCGAGCCATCAAAATTGAATTTCAGGGTGGCGAGCCACTGCTGAACTTCGAGATGGTGAGGTACGTTGTTCTTGAGGCAAAAAAACGTAACGTCAAGGAACGACGTGACCTACAGTTCGTCATTGCGACCACGCTTTCGCTACTGACGGATGACGTGCTCGACTTCTGTAAGCAGCACAATATCGTGCTTTCATCTTCGCTCGACGGGCCAATGGATCTGCATAATGCAAATCGCCCACGACCAGGCCGAGATAGCCATCAGCGTTTCGAGGAGGGCTTGAAGAAAGCCCGTGCAGCCCTCGGCTATGACCAAGTGTCAGCCCTAATGACAACCACGGATAAGAGCCTGCCACGAGCACGCGACATCATTGATGAATACTTGCGCCTGGGCTTTGATGGCATCTTCCTCCGCACGCTCTCTCCTTACGGCTTTGCGATCAAGACCAAAAAATTCATGTCGTATGACACGGAGCGCTGGCTGGAATTTTACAAGGAAGGCCTTGAGTACATCATTGAGCTAAACAAGTCCGGCATACGATTTGTAGAGCAATATTCTTCGCTCGTGCTGACAAAAATGCTGACATCAGGGGACCCTGGGTTCGTTGATTTGATGAACCCTGCCGGTGCTGGTATCGCAGCCATCGTGTTCAACTACGACGGATCGGTCTACGCCTCAGATGAAAGCCGTATGCTTGCCGAAATGGGAGATCATACGTTCCGTCTGGGCAGCATTCTTGAGCACTCATATGAGGAGATCATCCTTTCTGATCAGCTTCTGGATGCACTGGAAAACTCTTTCACCTTAAGCGCTCCAATGTGCTCTGACTGTGCATTTGAACCTTACTGTGGAGCGGAGCCTGTCTACCATCACGCCATTCACAAGGACGTGGTAGCAAGAAAACCTGAGTCCTCTTTCTGCAAGCGAAATATGGCGATTTTCAAGCATCTCATTGAGCTGATGGGAAGTGATGAGCAAACAAAACGGATTTTTATGGGGTGGGCCAATCGATGCTGAAACTCGGCGGAAAGATTATCCGCATCCATGCGGTTGATGTTCATAGGAGCCTCACTCTGCTCAAGGTGTCGACCAGCCGGAATTTGCCAGAAGTTTTGCGACGGGAAATAGCCTACTTGGTTTCCGATCAGGAGATCCCCCGAGGTTTCGCGCACTACCTTCTGCTTGAGAAACATCGACAGTTGGTTGAGGCACTGCCTTCCGATTCCGATTACTCGATCCTACCGAATGACTACAACTACATCGGTGATGGTGACATTATCCGGCTTTCTGCTGATCGTCAGAGCATTAGCGTGTTGTTTCGAGCATCGTCGCCGCACAACAGCATCCTGGTCACCGAGCAATGCAATCATTACTGTCTTATGTGTTCACAACCGCCTAAGACAGCTGATGACTCGTGGATACTTGACGAAATCGAGAGTCTGATTCCGCTTATTCCAAAAGATACCCGCGAGCTGGGTTTTACAGGGGGCGAGCCGACGACCAATCGGGAGCGCTTCCTTAAGATCATCAGCCTGACAAAAAGTTATCTGCCGAGAACTGCAATCCATATTCTCTCGAACGGGCGTAGCTTCAAAGACCCTGCGTTCGCTGAAAAGTATGCGCGGATTGAATTGCCCGACGCGATGATTGGAATCCCTGTCTATTCAGAGGACCCGACGCTGCATGACTACATCGTCCAGGCCCAAGGCGCGTTCGATGAAACCATTCAGGGCATCCTCAATCTGAAGCGCTTGGGTCAGAAGGTTGAGATCCGAGTCGTCATTCACAAACTATCGGTGCAGCGCCTGCCTGAACTGTGTGAGTTCATCGCACGCAATCTGCTGTTTGTTGACCATGTGGCGCTGATGGGCCTTGAGATGATGGGCTTCACCAGGGCCAATCTCGATGAACTGTGGATCGACCCGGTCGAGTACAAAGACACGCTCAGCAAATCGGTTGGCATTCTGGCCAAGTACGGCATGAATATCTCGGTCTATAACCATCAGCTGTGCTTGGTGAATCCGGACATTCAGCCCTACTACCGCAAGTCAATCAGCGACTGGAAAAATGAGTACGCGCCCGAGTGCCAGAGCTGCACAAAACAGCGAGAGTGCGGGGGCTTTTTCGCATCAGGTGTTAAATTCGGCTACAGCAAGCACCTAACCCCATTCTGACTTTGGCTTCAAATCTGTAAGCCGCACAACAACGTCCTCGATGCAGGTAGCTTGCTTACTCTTCGTATTTGCGCAGGCAATTTTTGGGCATGCTTTTCCATTGAGAGGACCTCTGGGGGATTTCCTAAGTCCTGCGCGGACTGCCAGAAAAATCGACTTCGGATAACGCTCGCCACGCGACGATCCTCATCCAGGCAATGCCAATGGGTGGGGTTCCAGTTGCATCGAACTTGCGCAATCTGACGGGCTTCGAAAAACCCTCACTATGTCAGTCGTTCCGAGCTTGACCTGACCACCCAGCGCGGTCTTTCCTCCGATCAACCGAAAAATCTACCATCTGTAATGCTCACCACGCGACGATTCCAACTCAGGTAATGCGTTGGGGTGGGCCCGCGCTTGCACCTCTACTGCGGTCCTCTGCTTGTCTTCCAGAAACCCTCACTGTATCCGGCGGTGCAAAACCCCTCACTATGGCAACAGGCACTCCCGCTTGTTGATCAGTAAGCAGGAGGGGGCAGTCATGACCATCGTTTCAAATCGGCTCCGCACCACCAAAGACACCACTACCGGCCACGAACTGATTTTCGACACCCAGACCGGCGAAGTCCTTGAGAGTCAAAAGGTCACCATAAAGAAACACACCATCACCACCGATGTGGGCACGCAATGCCGCTTCCCAATCGCTGCCCGCACCTCTGAGGAACTCCTTGAGATCCTTTCAGTTCATGACCAGTGGATCAACAACCTGACCGTCGAGGCTGACAAGTTGTTAGACCTACTCGGAACAGGAGAGATCACAGCAGGCGCCGTTAATGTATTCCGGCAGATCCTCCTTGGATTGGCTGGTCGGAACATCTGGTTTGGCAAGCTGTGCGATATCGGGACCAAGCGAGAGGTCGGAGACTTGACCCGCGCTGACTTAATCCATGTGACTCGACAAGGGAAGGCACTACCGACCAAGGTAACTGTACATCCGTGGTACGGCTGGCGTGGCGATCTGATGAGTCGGCAGTCCTACATAGGTAATTGGATAGGCATTGGCAGTGGTGATTGAGGTCAAGGTTCCGAAACTGTTACCAACACATGGCTGGAGACCATATCAACCGTGGGGCGTCGAATCGGCCTATATATATAAAAGACCAACCTGGAGGATCCATCGGGATGCCGGTGAGGAGGGAGGTTGTGATGATTATCACCTCCCTTTAAAAGGATACCTTGAAGGAACTTCTTACCTACATCTTCATTCGCCCAGAGGTTCTATATCTCTCAGCCGAACTTGTAGTCTGGTATTCCAGGTTTCCCCATCCTCACCTGAATGGATGCGGCGATGACAATTAGGGCAAATAGCTCCAACCCATGCAGGATGGTCTGGGCCTTCGTCTGCCAGGCGGTGGGTGTGGTGAGGTTCGAGGTAGGGGGTGCCGTCTTTCTTTTTGAAGGGGGCAGGCTCATCGCAGGCTTCACACTTACCGTTCGCTCTGGCAATTACATAGCGCTTCACGGCTTCACTTCGCTTGAACCACGACCGCTTTACTTCTGTTGGGTCGGTTTGGATTGGTTGCTCATCGGCAGCAGCATATGCGGCAGCTTTCAGGTTTGTAATGCTCGGAGCAGTAGACGGGGCGGATTGATGAGGGGTCTGATAAGGTGATTCGGAATGAGCGTCTGTGGAGACGGGCATCAAGTTAAACACAATGGCCTGCCGGTTTTCGTTTGCCTTGTCTGGGCGCGTTACGAATTTCCAGGATGCGCACTCGAAAACCCCTTCGTAGCGGACGCCTTTGCCTTTCCCCTGATCTTTGAAAAGCATCAAATCATTGCCATTTGCTCTATGGTCGCGAATTGCTTTGTTGCCCCCGGTGAATGTCATGGGGCCGTTTTGACCCTCGCCGGTGTACATGAAAACGCCATCAACCCAATCGTCGTGGTATCCATAGGCTTTCCCACTCTCACCAGAGAACAAGAAAACGACCGGGAAATTCTTAGGAGTCCAAATACCAGCCTGTAGTTGCCCTCCATAAGCGGCTCGAAGATCCTTTCTAAAGTAGGTGGATCCGCGGGTCAGGAAGAGAGCTGGGTGTGGGGTTTGAACGGCAGAAAAACCGAGTTGAGCAAAACACTTAACGACAGTTTTTTCTCCCCCGGAAAACTCTGAAGCTTTAAGTGGTATGCCGTGCTGCTTTCCGTATGCAACACCAGCGATCGCTTTCGAGTCGTATGTCCGGCCTTCGTATTGAAGAACGTAGCTTCTTGATGGCTTGTACCCGTAGGTCTTAAGAAAGGATTCTCGACCCCTCGATTCAAATTCCTGAATTGCTGCCAATACGGCATCGCGAGACGTTAGGTCGTTCAGCAATCTGCTCAAAGAGATTTCCTTCTGAAATAGTGTGGGCCGATAGCGTAAATTTACCTCACGATCTTATGTGCGGTCTTCATGGGAAGGTCACGTAGCTCTCTTAGCGGGAATCTGACAGAAATTTCAGAGACATCACCTTATTGGTTCACTCCCGAGCAAGTTCCCCCGTATCCCTCGTGCATGCGATCACACCGATGCCTTTTTCTGTCTGACCATGAGTCGTGAATACGTCGGGGGCATCATGTTGCACGTACCGGAAGCCCAATGCCGCACCTAATAAGTCGCAAGTTCGAGATCGTTGGGGCGCTTAGGGATGGTCTGAAGTAGTCACGCTTTTCTGGCTGACTTCAGCCTCCGCTGATTTTGAAAACGGCGAATCGACCAAAACGATCAGATCATCCGCTTATTTCTGAGCTTTTAGCCGCCGCGAGCACC
>NZ_FYDY01000049.1:0-19456 GCF_900187435.1 Pseudomonas sp. Irchel s3b5 | reverse complement strand
TGCGCAAGATCATCAAGACCCGAGGTCACTTCCCAACCGACGATGCGGCGACAAAACTGATCTGGCTTGGGCTGCGCAACATCACAGCAAACTGGGGCTCAGCGGCCCATGACTGGAAAAGTGCGATGAATCAATTCGCGATTCTGTACGGAGATCGATTTATCAGGCCTGCCTGGTAAAAGAATGGCCTGCCTAACGGCAGGCCGTTACCGGCCTGCACACAAAATATCTGACAGTCCCCAAAAAACCAACTACTCACCCCTCCCACAATGGTTCTATGGTGCACCGATAATCCCCTGTGGGAGCCAGCCTGCTGGCGATGGGGCTAGTGCAGTCACAAAAAACCAACTACTCACCCCTCCCACAATGGTTCTATGGTGGACCGATAATCCCCTGTGGGAGCCAGCCTGCTGGCGATGAGGCCAGTACAGTCACCGAAATCTGACTACTCGATCCGCCTTTCCCCACTGAACACCAGGGTTTGCTGACACCGCCGGCACAAATACCGCCGACCCTGGCGTACCAGACCATGACGCTGCGCTGAAAACGGAAAATCACTGTCGGGGCACGGGCATTTATAGATGTAGCGGGTCACGCTGCGGCGCTTCACATCGTAGGTGTGGCAGCGGTTGGGTGGCAGTTCGTAAACGCCGCGCATGATCAGTTGCCACTCCTCGCCGTGGGGCTGGATGCGGTCACCGAACAGTTGATGGGCGATCAGGTGCGCCACTTCATGGGCCACGGTCTGCTTGAGGAAGTCTTCGGCGTTTTCCCGGTACAGCTGTGGATTGAAACGCAGCAGATTCTCGTGCAAGTGCGCGACACCGGCTTTTTGCCCGCGCAGCTTAAGACTCACCACAGGGCGTTTGAAAGGTCGTTTGAAAAAGGATTCGGCTTGTTGGAAACAGTCTTCGACGCGGATATTGAGTTGCTCGGGCATGCTTGATGGATCTCCAGAGCCGTCGAGTATGCCGCAACGCTTTGGCCTTGCGAATCGCCAAGGCGCCGAATGGTCGCCAACGCTGTTTTTTGCGGCCCCATTAAAAGGCCGCCTTGCGGCGGCCTGAGTGTTGGCATATCTGATTTTTAGGTGACACGTTAACTAGTGTAGACCGGCCCCACGCCGAGTCCCCAGACAATAACGGTAAATGCCATGATGGCCACCAGCACCACCAGGCCTACGGCAAGCACTGAACTGGAAAACAGAAAACCCTCGTCAGATGGAATGTTCATGAAGGTCGGTAGCCCCACATACAGCAGGTATACCGTGTAACAGATGGCCGCGGTGCCGATGATCATCCCCAGCCACAAGTGCGGGTAGAGGGCGGCGAGGCCACCGATGAACAACGGTGTCGCGGTATAAGTCGCAAAAGCAACGCAGCGTGCAAGGCTCGGGTTGGCGTCATAGGTGCGGGCCATCCAGTGGATGAACGCGCCCATCACTGCCACACCGCCCAGCATCGCCAGGTACGACATGACCGTCATCCAGATCGCGCTCTCTACGGTCAGCATCACCGGAGGCCGATTGCCGATGACCCAGCCGACCTGCGTGGTGCCGATAAACGCCGACACGGCGGGAATCGCCGCCAGAATCAGGGTATGGGTCAGGTACATGTGGCTGATGCTTTCCTCCTGGTCGCCACGGATTTCTTTCCATTCTTGGTCAGGGTGGGTGAAGAGCCCCACTACGTGATGGATCATGCCAGTCACTCCTCTTGTTTTTAACATCGCCCCCCAGCGGAGCGCCTACAGGCCAAATAGGCCAAGTAAGGTGTAGGTCTGGAAATGTATGTGACCTTATGTCGCAGTATAGGAAGGAGTTTCCCCCTGGGAAGCAGGGCTTTAGAGCAAATTGCGCTGTAAACCCGGTTGTTAATCGCCGCGGGGTCTGTGCTGTATGACACCGGTGGCGAGGGAGCTTGCTCCCGCTCGGCTGTGCAGCAGCCGCAAAAACGCCGCGCAGTGTCTGGATCAATGCGTTGGATGATTTCGGGGGCGCTTCGGGAGCAAGCTCCCTCGCCACGGAGTGCCGGGAACGCTTCGCCCCAGTGGTGTTTTTTGCGTAAAATGCCGGCCTTTCGTCACACCTCACGGATTTCGCGTCATGGGCACTCTTACGGTCAACCAGAACAAACTGCAAAAGCGTCTTCGCCGTCAGGCCGGTGAGGCGGTTGCCGATTTCAACATGATTGAAGACGGCGACAAGGTCATGGTCTGCCTGTCCGGTGGCAAAGACAGCTACACCATGCTTGATGTGCTGATGCACTTGCAGAAGGTCGCGCCGATCAAGTTCGAGATCGTGGCCGTGAACATGGACCAGAAACAGCCGGGTTTCCCGGAACACGTGCTGCCGGCCTACCTGAAGGCGCTGGGCATCGAGTACCACATCGTCGAGAAAGACACGTACTCGGTGGTCAAGGAGCTGATTCCGGAAGGCAAGACCACGTGCTCGCTGTGTTCGCGCCTGCGTCGTGGCACGCTCTACACCTTTGCCGACGAAATCGGCGCGACCAAAATGGCCCTCGGTCATCACCGCGACGACATTGTCGAGACGTTCTTCCTGAACATGTTCTTCAACGGTTCGCTCAAGGCCATGCCGCCAAAACTGCGCGCCGATGACGGGCGCAACGTGGTGATCCGTCCGCTGGCCTACTGCAACGAGAAAGACATCCAGGCCTACTCGGACCTCAAGCAATTCCCGATCATCCCGTGCAACCTTTGTGGTTCCCAGGAAAACCTGCAACGCCAGGTGGTCAAGGACATGCTGCTGGACTGGGAGCGCAAGACCCCGGGCCGCACCGAGAGTATTTTCCGCAGCCTGCAGAACGTGATCCCGTCGCAACTGGCGGACCGCAACCTGTTTGATTTCACCAGCCTCAAGATCGACGAAAGCGCGGCTTCGCGGTTCGTCAACGTGGTCAACCTTTAACTGCGATCACTGTGGGCAGTTCATTTTTCAATCCTCAGGAGAGGGCATGCGCGATTACAAGTGGCTCAATGAGTACTGCCTGAACCGCTTCGGTTCGGCGGCTGAACTGGAAGCCCATCTGCCCGTTCCCAAGACTCCGGCGCAACTGCGCAAGATCAGCGATGATCGCTACCTCTCGACCATGGCATTGCGCGTGTTCCGCGCCGGCCTCAAGCACAGCCTGGTGGATGCAAAATGGCCGGCCTTCGAAGAGGTGTTCTTCAAGTTCGACCCGGAAAAAGTCGTGCTGATGAGCGCCGAGCATCTTGAGCGGCTGATGCAGGACGCGCGGATCATCCGCCATTTGGGCAAGCTCAAAAGCGTACCGCGCAATGCGCAGTTCGTGCTGGACGTGGCCCATGAGAAGGGCAGCTTCGGCGCGATGATTGCCGATTGGCCCGTGACCGATATCGTCGGGCTCTGGACCTTTCTGAAAAAACGCGGCCACCAGTTGGGCGGTTTGTCGGCGCCACGCTTCTTGCGCATGGTTGGCAAGGACACCTTTGTGCCGAGCTACGACGTGGTGGCGGCATTGAATGCGCAGAAGATCGTCGACAAGGTGCCGACCAGCTTGCGCGACCTCGCGTTGGTGCAGGACGTGTTCAATCAGTGGCATGAAGAGAGTGGTGGGCGGGCCATGAGCCAGATTTCGATGATGCTGGCGTATACCGTCAATCATTGAGACCGAGTCGCCCCCATCGCTGGCAAGCCAGCTCCTACAGGTTCACCGCAAGAGCTGGCTTGCCAGCGATGGCATCAGATCAGGCGACGGAGGGGGTGCCCTCGCCAGCCAGCTTGCGGTTCAACTGATACCGCCAGCGCACGTACAGTAGCGCCGAACAGAACACCGCCAGGCTAGCGCCCATCTCCAGCAAACCGAAGATCTGTCGGTTCGGGTCATAGGCGGCCAATGCGCCCTTGATGAAATACAGGTTCACCACAAAACACATCCATGAATGCCCGCGAGGACTGCCGACGATCATCCCCGGCGCCAACAGCAGCAACGGCACCAGTTCGATCAGCAGAATTACCCAGGGACGTGCGCCGTGCAGATCGGCGATTGCCAAGTAGTAAACACACAGCAGGCCGGCCAAGCCGAAAAAGCACAGCAGGCTGATAACGCGCATGGCCCGAACCCGGGGTTCAAGCCATTCGATGGCGGGCAAAATCTTCGGTTTCCTGGCCACCGTCAGCCCTCCAGTTTCTGTGCAGTCTTCGCCAGGCGCATGCCCAGCGCGCGGCACAGCGCAATTTCATGGCTATCCAGACCGCTTTTGCCATCGGCGCCGGCGTGATGGCTGGCACCATACGGCGTGCCGCCACCCTGGGTTTCCAGTAGCGCCGACTCACTGTAAGGCAGGCCGGTGATCAGCATGCCGTGGTGCAGCAACGGCAGCATCATCGACAGCAGTGTGGTTTCCTGACCACCGTGCAGGCTGGCGGTGGAGGTGAACACACCGGCCGGTTTGCCCACCAGCGCGCCGGTCAGCCACAGGTTGCTGGTGCCGTCGAGGAAGTACTTGAGCGGCGCCGCCATGTTGCCGAAGCGGGTCGGGCTGCCGAGTGCCAGTCCGGCGCAATTCTTCAGGTCGTCGAGGCTGGCATACAGCGCGCCTTCATCCGGAATCTCTGGCGACACAGCTTCGCATTCGGTGGAAATCGCCGGCACGGTGCGCAAGCGCGCTTCAAGGCCTGCCTGCTCGACGCCGCGAGCAATTTGCCGGGCCATCTCATTGGTCGAGCCGCTGCGGCTGTAATACAGGACCAGAATGTAGGGCGCGCTCATGGCAACAGTTCCAGGATCTGCTCCGGCGGCCGGCCGATGACGGCTTTGTCGCCGGCTTCGAGAATCGGTCGCTCCATCAATTTCGGGTGGGCGGCGATGGCGGCGATCAGCTGCGCCTCGCTCAGGCTGCTGTCGGCCAGATTGAGGGTCTTGTATTCGTCTTCGCCAGTGCGCAGCAATTGCCGGGCGCTGATGCCGATTTTGCCCAGCAGGCGCTGGATTTGCGCGGCGTCCAGCGGCGTTTCCAGGTAACGAACCACCGTTGGCGTCAGGCCGCGGGCTTCAAGCAGTTCGAGCGCACCGCGGGATTTCGAGCAGCGCGGATTGTGATAAAGCGTCAGATCGGTCATGAGCGGGTCGCATCTTGCGTAAGGTGGCGGCTATTCTAACTGTGCAGCGCGCAATCCAGAACCGTGAGAGGCGATGGGTCGCAGGCGCATTCAATTTTTGACAAGGAACACGACATGACAAGGCGACTGGCAGCGGCATTGGCGATCATCGGGACGTTGATGCTGGGGGGCTGCGGTAACGACTATGGCATCGACCAGAACGGTCAGAAAATCGCCAGCGAGCGCCTGGACAACCAATGGCTGGTGCTTAACTTCTGGGCCGAATGGTGCGGGCCTTGCAGAACAGAGATCCCGGAGCTGAATGCCTTGGCCGAGCAGCTCAAGGACAAGAAGATCGGTGTGTTCGGGGTCAACTTCGACAACGTGCAGGGTGAAGAACTCAAAAGCGCCAGCGAGAAGCTGGGGATCAAGTTCACCGTGCTGGCGCAGGACCCTTCGGAGTTGTTCGAGCTACCGCGCAGTGAGGCATTGCCGGTGACGTACATCATCGATAACAAAGGCAAGGTGCGCGAGCAATTGATGGGTGAGCAGACGGCGGCAGGGGTGGCGGCGAAGCTTGAGGCGTTGCAGGCGAAGAATTGATCAGCGAGACCTTGCAGGAGCCGGCTTGCTGGCGATAGCGCCAGATCGGTCAACATTGATATCGCCTGAAACAATGCTATCGCCGGCAAGCCGGCTCCTACAGGTTTCGATGGTTGCGAAGGGATCAACCCTCTTCGAGCCACCAACGCAACGGCTTGCCTTCGGCCGGCCAGAAGCGCATCTGGTCGATCGGCGAAACGTCCCAGCGCTGTACATTTTCCAACGCTTGCAGGAAGCGTTTTTCCTGCTCCATCAGCGCTGGCGCACAGAGTTTGCGGGTGCTGCCGATTTTGCCGAAGCTCAGCTTGTGACCTTCGAGGGTGTAGGGCGCGAACCAGTGGTTGCAGCCGCCGTTGCCGTAAGCCCGGCCGTCTTCACCGAGGGTGATGGTCAGGTGGCTGTAATCCATCAACGGCCGCTCGCCGATCCATTCCAGAATGTAGCTGCGGTTTTGCTGCAATGGCACCGGATCGGCGGCGCAGCCCATCAGGCTGGCACCGACCATCCCGGTCAGAGCAAGGCGATTCATCACGCAGGCTCCTGGCATTTCGGGCACAGGTGTTTCTCGCCGACAGTGGTCCAGCCCAACTCGGCAATCCGCGCGGTGGCGGCAGGCTTTTCGGCCTTGTTGCCGAGTTTGGCGTCGACCGCGAACTCGAAGCTCAGCTCTTTGGCGCAGCTGTCACAGTTGACCTGCCAGGTGTGGATCGCCAGTTCGCCGAACACCGGGCCACTGGCAACCGCGACCCATTGGCCCGGCGGATTGATCAGGTGGCGAACCGTTTCGACGGTCAGGCGCATGGACAAGTCCTTGGCACCTTTGAGCGTCACGACCAGCACGTCATTGTTGCGAATCGAACCACCGTTGCCGGTGACTTGATAGCGCCCCGGCACCAGGGCGCGGCATTCAGTGAGGGTGTGTTGCGGGTTCATCAGCGTGTAGCGGAAATCGTGTTCGACCATGGGTCCTCCAAATATGCGCGATATGCTAGCACGGGCTTGCACGCGACATATTGCAGGCGGGTGACCTTCGATCCGTTTCAGTCACCCTCGACCTGGTTTTGCGCCGACCCCGCCGCCCAGGCTGCGATGTTCTGCAAGGTGGTGGTCGCAATCGCGTCCAGGGCTTCGCGGGTCAGGAAGGCCTGATGCGCGGTGACGATCACGTTAGGAAAGGTCAGCAGGCGCGCCAGCACGTCGTCCTGCAAGGGCAGGTCGGAACGGTCTTCGAAGAAAATTTGCGCTTCCTCTTCGTACACATCCAGCCCCAGATACCCCAGGCGACCATCCTTCAGCGCATCGATCAACGCCGGCGTATCGACCAGACCGCCGCGTCCGGTGTTGATCAGCATTGCGCCGGGCTGCATGGGCGCCAGCGACTCGTGATTGATCAAGTGCTTGCTCTGCTCGTTGAGCGGGCAGTGCAGGCTGATGATCTGCGATTCGGCCAACAGTTGCGGCAGGCTCAGGTAGCGGGCGCCGAGGGCTTCGACCTGCGGGTTGGGGTAGGGGTCATAAGCCAGCAGTTGGCAGCCGAAACCGTTCATGATTTTTGCGAAGGTCGCGCCGATCTGCCCGGTGCCGACCACGCCGACAGTCTTGCCGACCAGATCGAAACCGGTCAGCCCCTGAAGCCTGAAGTCCCCCTCGCGGGTGCGGTTGTAGGCGCGGTGCAGGCATCGGTTGAGGGCGAGGATCAGCGCCACCGCATGTTCAGCGACGGCATGGGGCGAATAGGCTGGAACGCGCACGATGTCCAACCCCAGGCGTTTTGCCGTGGGCAAGTCGACATGGTTGTAACCCGCCGAACGCAGAGCGATCAGGCGAGTGCCGCCCGCCGCCAGGCATTCGAGCACCGGTGCGCTCAGGTCATCATTGATGAATGCGCAGACCACCTCGTAACCCTGGGCCAGTGCCGCGGTATCGAGGCTCAGCCGTGCCGGCTGGAAATACAGTTCGATGCCGCTCGCAGGTTCGGCACCCAGAAAACTGTCGCGATCGTAGGTCTGGCTGCTGAATAGAATCGTACGCATGATTTCCCCTTTGTCCCATTCCAGCAGGAGCCGGTTTGCCGGCGAAGGGGACCTCAAGTGTTTCGTGGTTCCTGAGACCGATTCGCTGGCAAGCCAGCTCCTGCAGAGTTAGCGGTGAGCTTATGCCGATGTTGAAACAACGTCCTTGCGTTGCATCAAGCATTCATGCGCGCCTGGGTGGCCAGACGATTGATCGCCCGGTCGAGTTCATCGAGCGCCATGTTGGCCTTCGGGTCTTGCTGCTTGAGCAGGGTTTCGCTGCGTTGGCAGGCGGCACGCAATTGCGGAACGCCACAGTAGCGGGTCGCGCCGTGCAGGCGATGGACCCGCTCGATCAGGGCGTTGTGATCATTGCTTTGCTGGGCCAGACGAATGGCTTCGCGGTCGGCTTCCAGGGAGGCCAGCAGCATCGCCAGCATATCCGCCGCCAGATCAGCCTTGCCGGCCGCCAGGCGCAAGCCTTCTTCATGGTCGAGCACCAACAGGTCATGACCGCCGGCGTGTCCATCGTTGGAGCGCTCAGGGCTGTGGTTGCGCAGTGCCAGGCCGCTCCACTTCAGGACAACCTGCGCCAGTTGCCGCTCGCTGATCGGTTTGGTCAGGTAGTCGTCCATGCCGCTTTGCAGCAGTGCGCGTTTTTCGTTGGCCATGGCGTGCGCGGTGAGGGCGACGATGGGCAACGGCGTGCAATGCCGTTCGCTTTCCCACTGACGGATCGCCTCGGTGCTCTGGCGTCCATCCATGCCGGGCATCTGCACGTCCATCAGCACCAGATCGAACGTCTCGTTCTGCACCGCTTTGATGGCGGCGTAACCACTATCGACGGCCAGCACCTTGGCGCCCATGTCTTCGAGCAAGGTTTGCACCAGCAGCAGATTGGCCGGGTTGTCGTCGACACACAGCACTTTCGGTGCGCGACTGGACAGCGGTTCGCTCGGCTCGCTGCGCAAGGTGCGCGGGTTGACCAGATCGGACAACGAACGGCGCAGTTTGCGGGTGCACGCCGGTTTGGCCTGGAGTTGACTGTGGGGGTTGGGCACCGAGAGATGGAACAGCGTTTGTTCCGTGGTCGGGCACAGCACCAACACTTTGCAGCCCAGGTGTTCGAGATCCCAGATGTGCTGGTTGAGGCGTTCCGGCGGCATGTCGTTGCTGGTGATCCCCAGCACCGCCAGGTCGATGGATTGTTCGGTCTGGTGAGCGCTGGTGACGCCGTTGGTCAGGCTTTCCAGCGTACTGAACGGGGTGACGGAAAGACCGCAATCTTCCAGTTGATGTTGCAACGCCTGACGCGCCAGTTCGTGGTTTTCCAGCACCGCCACCCGACGTCCGAACAGCGGCGCGCTCGGCAAGTCTTCAACGTCGTCACGGGTTTTTGGCAGGCTCAGGCTGATCCAGAACTCCGAGCCTTCGCCCGGCGTGCTGTCGACGCCGATCTCGCCGCCCATCTGTTCGATCAGACGCTTGGAAATCACCAGCCCCAGACCGGTACCACCCGGTTGTCGCGACAGCGAGTTGTCGGCCTGACTGAACGCCTGGAACAGGGTGCGCACATCCTGGTTCGACAGGCCGATGCCGGTGTCCTGAATACTGATGCGCAGTTGCACGCTGTCTTCGTGTTCTTCTTCGAGCATGGCGCGGGCGACGATGGTGCCTTCGCGGGTGAACTTGATTGCGTTGCTCACCAGGTTCGTGAGGATCTGCTTGAGGCGCAGCGGGTCGCCCACCAGGGACAGCGGCGTGTCGCGATAGACCAGGCTCACCAGCTCCAGCTGTTTGGCGTGGGCGGCCGGGGCCAGGATCGTCAGGGTGTCTTGCAGCAGGTCGCGCAGGTTGAACGGAATATGGTCGAGCACCAATTTGCCGGCCTCGATTTTCGAGAAGTCGAGAATCTCGTTGATGATCCCCAGCAGGCTGTCGGCGGACTTTTCGATGGTGCCCAGGTAGTCGAGTTGGCGGGGCGTCAGCTCGCTTTTTTGCAACAGATGAGTGAAACCGAGGATGCCGTTGAGCGGCGTGCGGATTTCGTGGCTCATGTTGGCCAGGAATTCGGACTTGATCCGGCTCGCCTCCAGGGCTTCCTTGCGCGCCAGGTCCAGTTCGATGTTCTGGATTTCAATGGTTTCCAGGTTCTGGCGCACGTCTTCGGTGGCTTGGTCGATGCTGTGCTGCAATTCTTCCTGGGCGTTTTGCAGGGTGCCGGCCATGCGGTTGATGCCGGACGCCAATTCATCCAGTTCCTGGCTGCCGAGGGGCGGCAGACGGGTTTCCAGATGGCCCTCCTTGAGCTGGGTCACGGCTTGCGTGATCTGGCTCAGAGGTCGATTGATGCTTCGGCCCATGCGCAGCGCCAGCAACGCCGCACCGACGAGCCCGGCACCGATCATCAGCAGGCTGGCAAACAGACTGCGATAACCGCGCAACAGCATGCCGCTGTGGGACAGCTCCAGTTCGACCCAACCCAGCAGGCGCTCGGTTTCTTCGGGGATGACCGCTCCGGCCAGGTTGCGATGTTTGCCGAATACCGGCATCAGGTAGCGAGTCGCATCACTGCCGCTGCGATGCAGCATTTGCGTGCCGTTACCCAATGGCGATTGATTGAGCATGCTCGGGCCAGCGTGGGCGAGTGGAGTGCGGTCGGGAGCGAGGAGGGTGACGGCGCGTACGTCGGACTGTTCCAGGGCTTGTGTGGCGATGCGTTCCAGCAACTCGTTGTCCTGATGGCTCAGGGCCGGTGCTGCCAGAGGGGCCAGTTGCTCGGTGATCATCTCACCGCGTTGCATCAATTGGGTCTGCAGGTCGGACTGTTGCATCCAGATGAAGTAACCGCCCAGCACCAACGCCATCAGGCTGGTCGGCAACAGGGTCAGCAACAGCACGCGGCCTTTAATCCCCAGTTTCTTGAGCACGCCTCTCTCCTGCATCCAGCCATTTATAAACCTGCACTTGCGTGCGGCAAACACTACGTGCGCAGTGTAGCGACTTGCTTGCAGGCAATCTTCGTAAAATTGATGTCGTCGTTCGTCGGCCAGTGCGGTGGATTGGCGTTATGGGCCAACCGTGGGTTGCCCCGGCTGCAGCAATCTTGAATAATCGCTCAACTGAGAATTATTTGCAGATAGTCATGACTCCCATTGCTGCCAGCCATCCCCGAATCCTGTCCATCGAAGACGACCTCGTTCTCGGTGCCTATGTTCACGAGCATCTGGAACGCAGCGGTTTTCAGGTGACCTGGTGCAAGAACGGCCAGGAAGGCCTGACCATGGCCCGCGAGCAACCGTTCGATGTGGTGCTGATGGATATTCTGCTGCCGGGCATGGACGGTCTGGCCGTGTTGACTCAACTGCGTCAGAGCCATTCCACTCCGGTGTTGCTGATGTCGGCCCTGGGCGCGGAGGCGGATCGCATCAGCGGCTTTCGACTCGGTGCCGACGACTACCTGCCCAAACCATTCAGCATGGTGGAGTTGCGGGTGCGCATCGAAGCGATTCTGCGGCGGGTGGCCCTCGACCGTCGGCCTGCTCTGGTCGCCGTTGTGTCGTCGATGGACAGCCTGCGTTTCGATGAAGAGCATTTCGATGCCTTTTATGGCGAGCGCCCGGCCGGCCTGACCCGCAGCGAGTACCGATTGCTCGATACGCTGTACCGCAGCGTTGACGAAGTCTTGAGTAAAGCCTTCCTTTATCAACACGTGTTGCAACGTGGTTATGCCGCCCATGATCGCAGCCTGGACATGCACATCAGTCAGATCCGTCGCAAGCTCAAGGCCATCGATTACACCGAGCGCGAAGTGCGCACGGTCTGGGGCAAGGGTTACATCTTGAGCGCAGCCGATGAAATGTAATTTGCCGGGCCGGCATTCGCTGTTCTGGAAACTGGCCTGTTTGCTGGTGGCATTCTGTCTGCTGATGATCTGGCTGAGCTGGTCCTGGGGCCGCTACATGGAGCAGCGAAACCAGTTCCTCTCCGATGAGGCTCGGGGCACGTTGACGCGCTATGCCGCGCAGGCCGAGCAGGCATGGGATAGGGGCCAGAACGCGGGTGTCGATGCCTGGTTGCAGGACATGCAGCAGCGCGAAGCGAGCTGGATCGGGGTCGTAGGCGGGGATTTGCAGTCGTTGAGCGAGCATCCGCTGACCGACAAGGAGATTGAGCGCCTGACCTTCCTGCGCGGCCTCGACTGGCCGATCCACAAGAAAGGCCGGCCATGGATGCGGGTACCGTTTCCCGGCGATCCGTCGGTCGGCAGTCTGGTGATCGAACTGCCCCAGCGCTTCGTGCCCGGTCGTTATCGGGTGTTGTGGCGCGTGATCACCAACGGCGTGATTCCGGGCCTGTTCACCTTGCTGCTGTGTGTCGGCCTGTACCGTTTGCTGGTAGTACCACTCAACAGTCTGCGTGCCCAGGCCAACGCCTGGCGTGTCGATCAGCTCAATGTGCGGTTATCGAGTCGAACCACCAATCGTTCAGATGAACTCGGTGAGCTGGGCAGGGCGTTCGATCACATGTCCGAACGCTTGCAAACCACGGTTGCGTTACAGCAGCAGTTGCTGCGCGATCTGTCCCATGAGTTGCGCACGCCGTTGAGCCGACTGCGGGTGGCCAGTGAAAGCGAGCAAGGCCTGGAGCATTTGCGCGAACGCATCGGTCGCGAAGTCGATGGCATGCAGCGTCTGGTGGAAGACACACTGCAACTGGCCTGGCTCGACACCGAGCGAACCCGATTACCCGACGAATCGATTCAGATCCAGGCGTTATGGGAAATGCTCACGGAAAACGCCTGCTATGAAAGTGGCTGGCCCGATACGCAGTTGCAATGCACGGTGGATGCATCCTGCTGGGTTCGCGGTCATCTCAACACGCTGGCCCAGGCGCTGGAAAACATCCTGCGAAACGCGATTCGCCATTCGCCCGAAGGGGGCGTCGTCCGGCTTGGTGGGCAGCGTGATGGGGAATTCTGGCACCTGTGGCTGGAAGATCAGGGGGGCGGCGTGGCAGAAACCGATCTGGAGCGGATCTTCCTGCCGTTCACCCGACTCGATGGCTCACGTCCCGGCGACGGTGGCTTTGGCCTGGGCTTGAGCATCGCCAGAAACGCAGTGCAACGTCAGGGCGGGCAACTGTGGGCGCAGAACACCGGGACCGGGTTGTGCCTGAATATGCGTCTGCTTGCGGATGTTGATCGTGCCAGCGCCGACGTCATCGCGGGCGAGCCCGCAGTGACCGTGTTTCAACCGCAAAGTGTGTGATCACTGTGCAACCTTTAGGAGCGAGCTTGCTCGCGATGTGGCCCTCAAAATCAATACACATTCCCGCCTTATTCCCATAAACCATAAGCACCGTACTTTGCGTGATATGGCCTTGCGAGGTTTGCCGGTATGATAGTCGCCCCCGCAGTCTGGATTGCGAATACGCCATGACCTTGCAGTACCCAACCATCGCCGATTGCGTCGGCAACACTCCGCTGGTCCGTTTGCAGCGCCTGCCCGGCGCCACCAGCAATACCCTTTTGCTCAAGCTCGAAGGGAACAACCCGGCGGGTTCGGTCAAGGACCGTCCGGCGCTGTCGATGATTACCCGCGCCGAGTTGCGTGGGCAGATCCACGCCGGCGATACGCTGATCGAAGCGACCTCGGGTAATACCGGGATTGCGTTGGCCATGGCCGCTGCGATCAAGGGTTACAAGATGATCCTGATCATGCCGGACAACTCCAGTGCCGAACGCAAGGCCGCCATGACCGCGTATGGCGCCGAACTGATTCTGGTCAGCCAGGAAGAAGGTATGGAAGGCGCTCGCGACCTCGCCCAGCGAATGGAAGCCGAAGGCCACGGCAAGGTGCTGGACCAGTTCGCCAACGGTGACAACCCTGAAGCGCACTACACCACCACCGGCCCGGAAATCTGGCGTCAGACCGAGGGCACCATCACCCATTTCGTCAGCTCCATGGGCACCACCGGCACCATCATGGGCGTTTCGCGCTACTTGAAAGAGCAGAACGACAACGTGCAGATCGTCGGCCTGCAACCCATGGAAGGCTCGGCGATTCCGGGCATCCGTCGCTGGCCCCACGAATACCTGCCGAAGATCTACCAGGCCGATCGCGTGGACCGGATCGTCGACATGGCGCAAAGCGAGGCCGAAGACGTCACCCGTCGACTGGCCCGCGAAGAAGGCATTTTCTGTGGCGTATCCTCGGGCGGTGCCGTGGCAGCGATGTTGCGTCTGTCCAAAGAAGTTGAAAATGCGGTGATCGTCGCGATCATCTGCGACCGTGGCGACCGTTACCTGTCGACCGGCATTTTCGACGCGCCCAACTGATGGCCAAGCATGAAAGAGGCCTGCGCTTCCAGCCCACCGGCGGCAGCAAGGCCCCGCAAGTCCCGACCGGCAAAAAGCAGCGCCTGACCATTGAGCGCCTGGCCAACGACGGTCGCGGTATCGCGTTTTTCGAAGGCCGCACCTGGTTCGTTCTCGGCGCATTGGCCGGTGAAGAAATCGAGGCTCGCGTGCTCGGTGCCCACGGCAAAGTGGTCGAGGCACGCACCGAACGGGTGTTCAAGGCCAGCGAACTGCGACGCCCGGCACCGTGCCCCCATGCGGGCCGCTGTGGCGGTTGCAGCGTGCAGCATCTGCCTCATCAAGAACAACTTGCCCTGAAACAGCGCATGCTCGCCGAGCAATTGTCGAAAGTCGCCGGGGTCGAGCCCGAAGAGTGGGCAGCGCCTTTGAGCGGCCCTGAATTCGCCTACCGTCGTCGTGCCCGCGTCGCCGTACGCTGGGACATGAAGGCGAAGAAGCTCGAAGTCGGTTTCCGCGCCGCCGGCAGTCAGGACATCGTCGGTATCGATGAATGCCCGGTGCTGGTACAGCCCTTGCAACCGATCATGGCCCGCCTGCCGGAGATGTTGCGGCGCTTGAGCAAGCCTCAGGCACTCGGGCACGTGGAATTGTTCAGCGGTTCTTCGCTGGCAGTGTTGCTGCGGCACATGGCGCCGTTGTCCGAGGCAGACCTGGCGATCCTCAAGGATTTCTGTGCGTTCCATGAAGCCCAATTGTGGCTGCATGGCGACGGCGAGCCGCAACCGGTCGAGGCCGGTCAGTCGCTGGGTTATCGTCTGGAACAATGGGATCTGGAACTGGCTTACCGTCCGGGGGATTTCATCCAGGTCAACGCCGGGGTCAACGAAGCCATGGTGGCTCAGGCACTGGACTGGTTGAAGCCGAAGGCGCAAGAACGGGTTCTCGATCTGTTTTGTGGTCTGGGCAACTTTGCCTTGCCGCTGGCCAAGACCGCTCGTGAAGTCGTGGCGGTCGAAGGCGTGCAGGTGATGGTCGATCGGGCTGCGGCGAATGCGGCTAGCAATAATCTGCATAACGCGAAGTTTTTTCAGGCCGATTTATCCCAGCCTTTGACGGACGCCGAATGGGCCGCCGAAGGCTTTTGTGCGGTACTCTTGGATCCACCGCGTGACGGTGCTTTCGAGGTCGTGCGCAAGCTCAAGTCGCTGGGTGCCGAACGGTTGGTGTATGTGTCGTGCAACCCGGCAACGCTGGCGCGCGACACGGTCGAATTGATCAAGCAGGGCTACCGGTTAAAACGTGCCGGGATTCTCGATATGTTTCCTCAGACGGCACATGTCGAGGCCATGGCGTTATTTGAAGCGAGCTAGGATGCTCGTCTGGTCCGACTGGCCCGCCCGTGCTGCTGCGCACTAGCCCGACGTGGGCGCACGGGCAACGAAGGTCAGCGATTTGACGCATTGAATCTGCGTCGTAGGGAAGGTAAGCAAGATGGTACAGGTGAGAGCACACCAGCCGATCAACACCGACGGCAGTATCAATCTCGAGGCTTGGCTCGATCATGCGGTCAGTGTCGATCAGGCACTGGATCGCGAAGCCTTGAAGGAGGCCTGCGAGTACGCTCGCGAGGCCGAACAGCAAGCCAATGCGGCACAAAATCTGTGGTCGGAAGGCAACTCGACTTTCCGCACCGGGCTTGAGATCGCCGAGATTCTCGCCGACCTCAAGCTTGATCAGGATTCGCTGGTCGCCGCGATCCTGTATCGCGGCGTGCGCGAAAACCAGATCTCGCTGCCGGCCGTCAGCCAGCGCTTCGGTCCCGTGGTCGCCAAACTCATCGACGGCGTGCAACGCATGGCGGCGATCAGTGACAGCCTGAGCCCGCGCAAGTCCATGGTGATGGGCACCCAGGGCCAGGTGGAAAACCTGCGCAAAATGCTGGTGGCGATGGTCGACGACGTGCGCGTCGCTTTGATCAAACTGGCCGAACGCACGTGCGCGATCCGTGCGGTGAAAACCGCCGACGATGAAAAGCGCAACCGCGTGGCCCGTGAAGTCTTCGACATCTACGCGCCGCTGGCCCATCGCCTGGGTATCGGTCACATCAAGTGGGAACTGGAGGACTTGTCCTTCCGTTACCTCGAGCCCGACCAGTACAAGCAGATCGCCAAGTTGCTCCACGAGCGGCGACTGGATCGCGAGCGCTTTATCAGCGACGTGATGAGCCAGCTGAAAAACGAATTGCAGGCCACCGGCGTCGATGCCGACATCAGCGGCCGGGCCAAACACATCTATTCGATCTGGCGCAAAATGCAGCGCAAGGGTCTGGAGTTCAGCCAGATCTACGACGTGCGCGCCGTTCGCGTGCTGGTGCCGGAAATGCGCGATTGCTACACCGCGCTGGGCATCGTCCACACCCTGTGGCGGCACATCCCGAAAGAGTTCGACGACTACATCGCCAACCCCAAGGAAAACGGCTACCGCTCGCTGCACACCGCGGTGATCGGGCCTGAGGGCAAGGTGCTGGAAGTGCAGATCCGCACCCATGCCATGCACGAAGAGGCCGAGCTGGGGGTTTGCGCACACTGGAAATACAAAGGCACCGACGTCAAGTCCGGGTCCAATCACTACGAAGAGAAAATCTCCTGGCTGCGTCAGGTGCTCGAGTGGCATGAAGAGCTGGGCGACATCGGTGGCCTGGCGGAGCAGTTGCGGGTCGACATCGAACCCGACCGTGTCTACATCTTCACTCCGGACGGTCACGCTATCGACTTGCCGAAGGGCGCGACGCCGCTGGACTTCGCCTACCGCGTGCACACCGAAATCGGTCACAACTGCCGCGGCGCCAAGATCAACGGGCGCATCGTGCCGCTCAACTACAGCCTGCAAACCGGTGAGCAGGTCGAGATCATCACCAGCAAGCACGGCACCCCGAGCCGCGACTGGCTGAACCCGAACCTGGGCTACGTCACAACGTCGCGGGCGCGGGCGAAGATCGTTCACTGGTTCAAGTTGCAGGCGCGCGATCAGAACGTCGCTGCGGGTAAAACCCTGCTTGAGCGTGAACTCAATCGCCTCGGCCTGCCGGCGGTGGACTTCGACAAGCTGGCCGACAAGGCCAACATGAAAACCGCTGAAGACCTGTTCGCCGCCCTCGGTGCTGGCGACTTGCGCCTGGCGCAACTGGTCAACCTGGCGCAACAACTGGTCGAGCCGGAACGCGGCAATGAACAGCTGGAGCTGATTCCGCGCAAAGCCACCGGTTACAAACCTGGCAAGCGCGGCGACATACAGATCCAGGGCGTCGGCAACCTGATGACGCAGATGGCCGGCTGCTGCCAGCCGCTGCCGGGCGATGCAATCGTCGGTTACATCACCCAGGGCCGTGGCGTGAGCATTCACCGCCAGGACTGCGCCTCTGTGCTGCAACTGGGTGGGCGTGAGCCGGAACGGATCATTCAGGTCAGCTGGGGCCCGGTGCCGGTGCTCACCTATCCGGTGGACATCGTCATTCGCGCCTACGACCGTTCGGGTTTGCTGCGAGACGTTTCGCAGGTGTTGCTCAACGAGCGGATCAACGTGCTGGCGGTCAACACCCGCTCGAACAAGGAGGACAACACCGCGCTGATGTCCCTGACCATCGAAATTCCGGGGCTGGACGCGTTGGGAAGGTTGCTGGGGCGGATTTCCCAGCTGCCGAACATCATCGAAACCCGGCGTAACCGTACGCCTTGAAGATGACTTCGATCCATTGTGGGAGCTGGCTTGCCAGCGATGCAGACAACTCGGTCTCACTGGAGCATCGAGGTGATGCCATCGCTGGCAAGCCAGCTCCTACAGGGTTTTGTTGTGAGCCATAAATGACCTATAGCCTTGAAGACCTGCTTCACCTCATGAACCGCCTGCGCGACCCGCAGTTCGGTTGCCCGTGGGACATCAAGCAAACTTACGCCAGCATCGTCCCGCACACCCTGGAAGAAGCCTACGAAGTCGCCGACGCCATTGAGCGCGGTGACTTCGATCACTTGCAGGGTGAACTGGGCGATTTGTTGTTTCAGGTGGTTTATTACAGCCAGTTGGCCCGGGAAGAAGGGCGCTTCGAATTCGATGGCGTGGTCGACAGCATCACCCGCAAGCTGATTCGTCGCCATCCTCACGTGTTCCCCACCGGCGATCTGTATGCGCCGCTGGATGTCCCGCGTCTGAGTGAAGAACAGGTCAAGCAGCGTTGGGAAGAGATCAAGGCCGAGGAGCGCGCAGAGAAATCATCGGCGCCCGAACAGCTGTCGTTGCTCGATGACGTGCCCGGCGCGTTGCCAGCGCTGTCACGCGCGGCGAAATTGCAGAAGCGCGCAGGGCAGGTCGGTTTCGACTGGCCGGACGCTTTGCCGGTGCTGGACAAGGCGCGCGAAGAACTCGACGAAGTGCTTGAAGCCATGTCCGAGAATGACCCGCAAGCGGTCGCCGACGAGATCGGCGACCTGCTGTTTTCCGTGGTCAATCTGGCGCGTCACCTCAAGGTCGATCCGGAAACCGCATTGCGTGGCGCCAACAGCAAATTCGAGCGACGCTTCCGTTTTATCGAACAGGCATTGCGCGACACCCACCGTCCCATGGAAGATTGCACCCTCGAAGAGTTGGACGCCCTGTGGGGCGAAGCCAAACGTCAGGAAAAGAATGTGCCCAGCTGCGGTTGAGCAGTTGCCTAAGTGAGTAATAAGCACCATGAGCATTTCCCTTCGCGACCAGTTGCTCAAAGCAGGGCTGGTCAACCAGAAGCAGGCCAAGCAGGTCAGCAAAGACAAACAGAAGCAGCAGCGTCTGGCCCATAAAGGCCAGATTGAGCTGGATGATTCGCAGCAGCGTGCCGCCCAGGAAGCCATGGCCGAAAAGGTCAAGCGCGACCAGGAGCTCAATCGCCAGCAGCAGGAGAAGGCCGAGGCCAAGGCCCGCGCCGCGCAGGTCAAGCAATTGATCGAAGTCTCGCGCCTGCCCAAACTGACGACCGAGGATTACTACAACTTCGTCGACGACAAGAAGGTCAAGCGCCTCTGCGTCAACACCCTGATGCGTAACAAGCTCAGCAGCGGCTCGCTGGCCATCGTGCATCACGCCGGGGGTTATGAAGTGATTCCGCGTGAAGCGGCGCTGAAGATCCAGGAGCGCGACCCACAGCGCATTGTGCAATTGAATGTGCAGACCGAAGAGGTCGCTGCCGAGGACGATCCGTACGCGGCGTATCAGATCCCTGATGATCTGATGTGGTAAGCCGTTAAAGGTGGCAGTAACGACAAACCCCGCTCATGGCGTAATGCTGTTCACTTAAGCATTTGAGCTCGCGCAGGGCTTCCTAGAAAATCCGATGCCAGACCTCTGGCATCGGATTTTTTATGTCTGTTCAACAAGACCTGCTCGACCTCGGCGACCTTTTCAACT
>NZ_FYDY01000050.1:0-17607 GCF_900187435.1 Pseudomonas sp. Irchel s3b5 | reverse complement strand
CACTTGAATGGCTGCCACAGGTAATCTCAGTTGAAGATTACGAAGCCTTGATCCCTTGGAACTGCTCACTTACATCGCCTCGCTAAGCGCGCCTATTTTGAATGGGTGGGGTTCATGGAGCGCTTACATCACATCGACCAGCAAAGCTGGTCGATGATTGATACGGCCCAACCAGACCTAGCCTACAACCGGGGAGCGCCAGTCATCGGAACCTGAAGTGCCGGAGACTTCGTGAGTCCAGGTAATTTTGCGATAACTGAAATGCACGTCCTGTAAATGGGTGAAGTGCGAGTTTGATGGGTCTTGACAGTTGTGCATGTAGTCCTTGATATCAACGATGATCGCGTCTTCCAGAACAATGGAGTAATAGTGTTCCTGAGTACCTTGAGCGGAGGTACGGAACCACTGGATTACAACCTCGGTAATGCGTTCACCGGAGGTCATGGCCGCCAACAGTAGCGGCGAAGCCTTGTCGAACACCTTAGTGATCACAGTGGGTTTGTGAATACGTTGACCGGTTGGCTGGCCGGATTGTGCGTCACGCGGAATGATGACTTCGTGGCTGAAGGCCTGAACCATGACCTGGTCTTCGTGGCCTTCCTGATAAGTGTTGCCGACAGAGTCGGCTGTGAACGCGCCGGCAGTGATCAAGCCTTGTTTTTCGCCGGTGACGGACATGTACGCGGGTGTTGCCATGAATGCGCTCCTTGCTGAACGGTGAGAGACCCACGGGAAAAACGGCTCCTGCGGGCCAATGACCTAAACAAGGTCTGTGCCATGGCTAATAAATATCTATAAAAACAGTTGGTTATGTGAATTTTGTGCGACCGGATCACCTGATTTTTCCAGAAAAGCGCGCAAAAACCTGCGCTACGCTGCGCAATGTTTTACGAGCTCGCCCGGAGGGCCTGACAGGTTCGGCTTCAAGCCTTTTTTAACGCGGATATGGTGCTGTGATACGCCATTTCTTGCGCATTACGGCACCAGGCCATTATCGGGCGAAGCGGAACCGTTGGATGGCTTACCGCCTACTTCTCCAGCATTGCCAAACACTGCTCGATCGACCGCTGCTGACATTCGGCATACAACGTCAGTTCATCAATGGTCGATCGTCCCAAGGCCTTCTCAAAGGCGTGCTGATTGGAATGCTCGCCGTAATGGGCTTGTGCCGCGTCCCCAAGGTTCGACTGAAAAATCCCCGCGGCACTGACCGGCAGAAAGTCTTCGTACACCAGCGGTTCAATCCGCAGATACCCGCCGCTGAGCAACGCTTCCAGAGTCGAGGCTTTCAGTGCATCCGGGGCCAGGGTTTTTCCTGTCGTGAAGTAGCGAAAGTACGCCAGATCCTGCTGGCGCATGCCTTCCCAGGTGTCAGGAAACTCGCTGAAATGCTGCGTCATGAGGGCGTTGTAGCGTGCGGCGTTGGCTTCGTTGGGGAAGTCCTTCAATTCGTCCCTCGCGGCATTCAGCAAGCGATCGTAAAGCGCCCGGCCCTTGGGCGTGAGGGCCGCGCCACGCTGTTCGATCTCGCCAAAGCGGGCGCTGTGGCTGCCACGGGTGTCGAGCTGATCGGTGAAGGCAATCGGCTCGTCCAGGGCCTTGAAGCTGGTCTGGCGCAGCAGGATCGGACACTGGCGGCGGGGTGGGCCTTCGATCACCGCTTTTGGGGTAATGCCATGGGCCGGCATTTGCGCTTGCACGATGTCGATGTCCAGGGTGCGAGGCGTCAGGTGATTGATGTGCGGGCCCTTGAATGCCACGACATCGGCAATCAGACGATGCTGGGCACTGAGTTGTTGATATTGCTCGGCGGTCACCGTGGCGCTGTGGTGCCAGCGGAAGGTTTCCAGTGCCTGTTCGACGAATTCATCCGCCTCCTGTTCGGTCAGGCCTCCTTGGGTTTCGGCGTGTTCAATGAGGTTGAGGGCTGCCGGGGTGAAAATCGAGCGCTGATCGAGCACCGACTGGGCGAACGCCCGCAGTTCAAGGTCTTCAATCAGTTCCAGACGCAGCAGCGAGGTGAACACCCGGAACGGGCTGACCTGCAACGCTGCTTCGTGCACCGCGCGAAACGCCGTGGAATGCACGGGCACCCCGGCCGGTGTCAGGTCGTAGTAACCCACCGGTTGCATGCCCATCACCGCAAACAGTCGGGCGAGTGTGGCCAGTTCCTCGGCGGTGCCGACGCGGATCGCACCGTGGCGCTCCAGGTCCAGGCGTTCGATTTCACCGGTGCTGTTCAGGTGTTTCGCAACCTGTGGATCGCTGTCCAGCACGTGACGGTTGGTTTGCTCCACCAGTGCCATCAACGCGCCGTACAACGGCACTTCCTCGCGATACATGTCAGACATCGCTTTGGAAAATCGTTGGCGGATCAGGTCTGGGCTGACGAAACTCGGGTGGCTCATGAACAGGATTCCTGGCGCGGTGACGTGAAGGATGGGAGAAAAGATCGCAGCCTTCCACGACGCCGACAAACGAAGATTCTGACGAACTTCATTCTTCAAAGGACTGCATCTTTAGTGCAGCCGTTGATCCTGAGGGCTTTCCGAGCGCAGTGATGCCAAAAAGTCCCGATACAGACGCGCTGAACCGGCAGGCACTTCGACCATGGGCATGTGGCCGACGCCGTCCCAGATTTCCACGCGCAGATCGGCGATGCCCTTGCTCCAGATGGCCACGCTGCTGACATCGATCAACCGGTCCTTGCGGCCCCAAAGCAACAGCGCGGGGGCGGTGATGTCGGGGAGGTGGGGTTCCATCGGCGGGCTGGCACGAAAATCCCGGAAGATTTCTTCGAGATCATCCCTGGACTGTTCGTAGCGCTGGGCAACAGCATCCAGCACCAGTTTCGGCACCCATGGCGGCGACGCCATGGTCATGGCGTAGAAGCGCTGGAACTCTTCGCGCGAGTTGATCAGGAACGGGTTGTGACCCTTGGCCAAATGACGCTCAAGATCGCTGGGTTCGGGCGAAGTGACACCGGCAGGGTCGATCAGCGCCACCGAGACAATACGATCCGGATAGTGGGCCGCCAGCCACGCAGCCATGTAGCCGCCCATCGAATTGCCGATCACATGAACTTTCTCGACACCGCAAACATCCAGCAACTGGATCATCCGCTTGGCCTGCAGCGGGATGTCATAGCCGCCACCGGCCTTGAAGCCGGTTTCGCCATGGCCGGCGATGTCCGGGATGATCACCCGATGGGTGCCGACAAAGTGCCGGGCAAAACGCAGCCAGAGGTTCTTGTCGGCACTGAAACCGTGGAGCATCAAGACACTGCTGGTCGCCTCGTAAGGCCCGCCTTGCCAGGTCGAAACGGTCATTTCGGGTATTGGCACGACGATTTTGTGCAACCGGTACAGCTTGGCTTCGACCGCCATGTTCAAGTCATAGACCCAGTAGCCGATGGCCGGGTAGGTCAACCAGCTCCAGGCCAGGAAAACCGCAATAACGACGACCAATAAAAGCATTTCGCGTCTCCCTACTGCTGATCAGGACAAAATGTGATCGGCGGGTTTCAGTACCCGGGTCAAGCGATGAAAGCTGAAGCTGAACCCTGGAAACATGGCGATCACATGACCGCTCTTGCTTTGATACCAACTGTGACAACCTCCTGACTTCCACACCGTGCGTTCCATTTCACGGTGGATCATTTCAGTGTAGGTACGTTCTGCTTCGGGTCGAACTTCGATGCTGCTTAAACCTTGTGCGTTCAAGGTACGAATGCAATCGAGGATGTAATTCATCTGGGATTCGATGATGAACAGCGCCGACGTGTGGCCGATTCCGGTGTTGGGGCCGGTAACGATGAACAGGTTGGGAAAGTCCGGCAGGGCGGTACCGAGGTAGGCCCGAGGGTATTGCGCCCACACATCCTTGAGTCGGTTGCCGTTTTTTCCCGTAACCGGGTAGGAAATCACCCCGTCAGTAGCATCATAGCCGGTGGACCAGACGATCAAATCCACCTCGATGTGCTGGCCATCCCGGGTGACGATGCCGGTCTCATCGAGGGAGGCGATGCCTTGTTCCTGGCTGTGCAGCGTGACGTTTGACCGGCCCAGCGCCGGGTACAGCGTGCTGGACAGGATCACCCGTTTGCAACCGATGGTGTAGTCCGGTGTCAGTTTGCGCCGTAGCTCGGCGTCCGGCACCTGACGCTTGAGGAAGCGTAGCGCTTGATGCTGGACCATGCGCACGGCCGGTTTCGAATACTTGAAGGCAATGACCCGGGTTTCGAATTGCCAGTAGATCATCCAGCGCAGCAGCGTGTAGGCCGGTTTGAGCCCGAGCAGCCAGCGCTGGAAACGACCGAAGGTGCGGTCGGCTCTGGGCAGTACCCAATGCGGTGTGCGCTGGAACACGTGCAAGTGCTCGACGTCCGGGGCAATGGCCGGAATCACCTGGGCAGCGCTGGCGCCGCTGCCGATGATCGCCACGCGTTTGTGGCGATAGTCGTAGGCATGGTCCCAACGGTTGGTGTGAAACGTCTTGCCCTGAAAACGCTCCCGGCCCTCGAAGTGCGGAATGACCGGTTGGCTCAGCGGGCCAGTGGCATTGATCAGGAATCGCGCGCAAAACATGCCTTTGCCCGCAGTGCGCACGGTCCAGTGCTTATTGGCGTCGTCCCATTCGATGCCTTCGACGTTGGCGCCCAGTTCCACCTTGTCCCGCAGGCCGAAGTGTTCCACTACATGATGTGTGTAGCGGTGCAGCTCTGCCTGCCCGGCGAACATTTGCGTCCAGAGAAAAGGCGCAAAGGACAGCGAATACAGGGGGGAGGGGACGTCGACG
This sequence comes from Pseudomonas sp. Irchel s3b5, assembly GCF_900187435.1. Taxonomy (NCBI): domain Bacteria; kingdom Pseudomonadati; phylum Pseudomonadota; class Gammaproteobacteria; order Pseudomonadales; family Pseudomonadaceae; genus Pseudomonas; species Pseudomonas sp. Irchel s3b5. The sequence goes on along the minus strand of NZ_FYDY01000050.1, from coordinate 12,810 downwards.
GCTGCACCGGGGTAGGTGTTCTGGCACCAGGTGCCGCCGAAGAAATCCCGCCGTTCCAGCAGCCGAAAATCATCGATGCCGGCCTTGAGCAAATTGATCGCGGCACACTGCCCGCCAAATCCGCTGCCGATGATCAACACTTGAAAGGTCTGCATGCGCCTCCGCCTATCGTCATTGATCAACCCTTCCTTCATGTATAGCTGCTTCTGCGTGCATCGGCAGGCACCTGTGCCTGGCGAAATGCCCGGGCATTCAGCCCGTCTGATCGGTGATGGCTATTTAAATTCGCCCTGATAGACTCCAGCACACACGCAACCCCGGTTTTATCGGATTCCGTTCAGTGGCACAGAGGCCCTATGGAAAAAACGGGAGGAAAGGGACTTTCACTGGCCAGGAGGCTCTACACATCGCGAATCCTGGGGATTGCCCTCGGTTTGGTGTGCGTGAGCGCGGCGATGTATCCACTCGACCCGGCACCGTGGGTCTGGGGATTGATGTTGTTCAATGGCCTGCTGTGGCCACATCTGGCTTACCAATTGGCGCGTCGGGCCAAGGTGCCGTATCACGCCGAATACCGAAACCTGCTGATTGACAGCTTTCTTGGCGGCTTCTGGATCGCTGCCATGCAGTTCAATCCGCTGCCCAGCGCCACCACCGTCTCCATGATGGCAATGAACAATGTCGCCATTGGCGGCCCGCGCTTTCTACTGGTGGGCACGGCTGCGCAGCTGCTGGGTATGGGCGTTGGGGTTCTGATTTTCTCCCCGGCCTTTATACCCGCCACCAGTGCGCTGCAGCTCTATGCCTGTTTACCCTTGTTGTGCCTGTACCCGCTGGCACTGGGCTGGATCTGCTTCCGGCAGGCGCACACCCTTGGCCGGCAAAAGCGTGAACTGCTGGCACTGAGCCGCACCGACAGCCTCACGGGGTTGCTCAACCACGGGACCTGGAAAGATCAACTGGAAGTCGAGTTCCAGCGCTGCAAACGCCAGCAAAAGGGTGGGGCGATTGCGCTGATCGACATCGACCATTTCAAAGCCATCAATGACACCTACGGCCACGTCGCCGGAGATATCGTGCTGCGCCAGCTGAGCAAAATGCTCAAGCAGAACCTGCGGGCAACCGATGTGGCGGGGCGTTATGGCGGTGATGAATTCTGCGTGATCCTTCCGGACCTGCCGCTGAACCGAGCCGCGACGGTCATGGATGCACTGCGCGACCGATTCTCCACCCTGGGCTATGAGCAGAGTCCGGCGCTGGAAGTCAGCTTGAGCATTGGCCTGGCAGCGTTCAATTCCGACCATACTGACGCGACGCTATGGCTCAACGACGCCGACCAGGCGCTGTATGAGGCCAAGACAACCGGGCGCAACCGGGTTATCTGTTGCGATTGTGACTGGCCGCGACATGAAGTGACGGATTCGGTGTGAGCAAAAACCAGGCTCCAACGATCGCCATTACTCTTTGACTTGCATGAATTCCTCTGCCCAGCGGATGTATTCCTCAGGCTGCGTATAGGTATGGGTAAGCTCGGTCGCGCTCAGATCCGCCCCCTGAGTGAAGATCTGTCGTTGCTCACGCAGGCTGTCGTAAGTGGCCTTGATCGCGGCGAAGTAGGCGCCGTGGCCGTCGATGGTCACGCGTACACCCAGTTCTGCCAGGCGTTGATCGTCGCGTAGCAACGGATTGCCGTAGGTCACCAGCATCAGCGGGACGCTCAGGTGCTCGGCGATCTGCTCCAGGTGATCGAAATCCTTGACCCCGACCATGCAAATCCCGTCCGCTCCGGCAGCCTGATATTGCTGGGTGCGGCTGATGATTTCCTGGACCGGCAGAATGCCCGCGTGGGTTCGGGCGATGATTGCCATTTCCGAGTCGACCCTGGCTTCCAGCGCGGCGCGAATCTTGCCGACACCCTCGGCGACGGTGATCAGGTCGGTGGATTTGCGGCCGAACTGGGCGGGCAGCAAGGTATCTTCGATGGTCAGGGCGGCGATGCCGGCGCGTTCGAGTTCGACGATGGTGCGCATGACATTGAGTGCGTTGCCGTAACCGTGGTCGGCATCGGCAATCACCGGCAATTGAGCGACGCGGCCGATGCGGGTGGCCTGCTCAGCGAATTCGCTGAGGGTGATCAAGGCAAAGTCAGGAGCGCCCAGCACTTGTAACGAGGCGACCGAGCCGCCAAGGATGCCGACTTCGAACCCCAGGTCCGCCGCAATACGGGCCGACATCGGGTCGAAAACCGAGGCGGTGTGGTAGCAGGTTTTGGAAGCGAACAGCTGGCGAAAATTGCGGCGCAAATCTTGATGAGAAAGCCTGGACATATGAGTTCCACCAATGGAATGGAAGGGCTTGAGCAAAAGTGTCAACGCCGAAGGAACAAAAGGCTATCACGCGAACGGGTGGAGAATGATGACGAATTTGCAGGCCGGGACAGATTGAGACCGATGCCGGCTGGTTACGCCGCCACGGCCCGGGGCTGTTGCTTGAGCAGCTGTACCGCGCGCACCGAGTCCCCCGGTTGCAGTTGCAGGCGCTTGGCGGTCAGTCGGTCAACGATCAGCGTGCCGCCCGCCAATCGTGCCCGGGCGCTGGTGATGCGGCAGTTTTCCAGGCGCCGGTTGTGGATGAGCCACTCCGGTGCCTGATCGTCCGGTGTGCCGATGTCCAGTATCAGGTTTTGACTCTCGCGCACGGTGCGGATGCTCGAAATCGGGGCTTCGATGACGGGGCCGGCGTCGAAAATATCGATGTAGCCCTTATGGGCAAAACCCTCGGCGGCGAGGATTTTCAAAGCGTGTTCGGTATGGGGGTGGGCCTTGCCGATCACCGCCTGGGCTTGTTCGGTCAGCAGGCAGGTATAGAGCGGTTGGCGCGGCATCAGTTCGGCGATGAAGGATTTGTTGCCCAGTTCTGACAATTGCTCGGCGTGGCCGAAATCCATCTTGAAGAAGTGGCGGCCCACGCTGTCCCAGAACGGTGAACAGCCGTGTTCGTCAGCACTGCCCCGCAGTTCAGCGATCAGTTTGTCACCGAACAGGTGTGTAAATTCGGCCACAAACAGTAAGCGCCCCAGGGAAAGCAAACGACCGTTACTTCCACGGCGTTCATCGGGGTGCAGGTACAACGAATGGATTTCCGATTGCCCGGTCATTTCATTGCTCAGGAACAGGGTCGGGAGCTGGCGCTGGATGCCAAGGTCGGGCGACTCACTCACCGTGAGCCCGACCCGATAGTTGTACCAAGGTTCTCGCAGACCGATTCCGCCCGTCAACGCGCTCACGCCCACGACTTGCTGATCGTCATCTTCGAGCACAAACAGGTAGTCGGCATCGGCACGATCGACCTGCTCGGCGAAAGCCCGCTGGGCCCAGCGGATCTTGTGGGCCAGGCGTTCTTCGTTGAACGGCAGGTTGCTGAGCCCTGTTTCCGCATGACCCACCAACGCCATCAGAGCGGGCAGGTCGGTGATCTGAACCGGGCGGACAATCATGCTGAAGTTCCTTTTTCATGCGTGCTCGGGTGTCGGGAGCGGTCCGTAATCACAGCGGGATCAGCCTGATTTCACTGCCTTCGGTGGCCTTCAGCGCTGAGCACATGGCCGCATCCAGAATGACAGGCTGCCCGGCGGTGTAGTCGAGCTCGGCGACGATGGCACGGTAGTTTTTCAATGAATCATTACTGACCAGATAGTGACCCCGGGCATCAATGCAAGTACCCGGTCGGACAAGCCCCGAGGTGCTCTGGACGATTGAGCGGATCGTCAACGTGCGCGCGAACAGCGTTGGACCTGCGTCGAAAAGGTCAACGTAGCTGTTGGTCTCAAAGCCTTCTCGTTCGAGGATATCGAAGGCTTCCTGGCCATCGGGATGGATTTGACCGATGCAGTCCTGTGCCGCCTGGGGCAGCATGGGCACGTAGAGGGGGTAATGCGGCATCAGTTCGGCGAGAAAAGACCGGCTTTCCAGACCGCAAAGTCGTTCGGCCTCGACGTAGGGCAAATCGAAGAAGTGTTTGCCGATGGCATCCCAGAACGGCGAGTGCCCTTCATCGTTGCTGTAGCCGACAATTTCAGTGATCACTGCGGCGGCGAAACGTTGCGTGTGGGCGGCGATAAACAACAAGCGCGCACGCGACAGGAGCTCGGAATGTGGCGTGCGTTCCAGGCTCTTGTCGATGTGGAAACCGCGTAAGAGGGTGTGGCCACTCAGATCCTGGCACAACGACAGCGTCGGTACGCCATGCTCGATGTTCAATTCACGCGAGGCGCTGGTGAACGGCCGGTTGCGCAGGCTATAGAACGGTTCGTTGAACCCGGCGGTGGCGAGGATTTCCGAGCAGCCCAACAGGCGTTGCTCCGCAGGGTCTTCCAGGACGAAGAAATAATTTTCCTGGCCAGGGCTCTGGACGTTTTTTTCGAATGAGGCACAGGACTGCCGAATCTTCTCGTGCAATTGTTCGTAGTCGTCGGGCAGGGACGTTACACCCACGAGGCTTTCACGAGCCAGGCGCTGCAATTGGGGCAGGTCGGCTAACTCGACTGGACGCAAGACCAGCATGGAGACACTCCTTGTATCAATGGATTCGGCGCCGGGCCAAATCTGACTATCACTGTCGGTTTTTTACTCACGTCAAATCGGCGGTCATCTGTTGTTGCTCAGGTGCCGCTGTTTTTTTAAGTGTTTTTTGCGTTTAACGGTGTTGGCGCGGATTGATAGTTTTGGTCAGCTTGAACACCACCGCTGATCGATATTCCGGTGTTGCAGAGAGGGTGCCGGGCTCTTGCTGGATGGCGTGATGGGTGCCTCAATCGTTCATTGAAAGCAGTATTTATTTATCGAGTATGGCCTGTCTAGTTAATTTTTGCAGGGTTTCTCCCTGCCCAAAAATGGGGCGAAACCCCCGGTGCCACGGGGAGTCAGTCAACGTAGATCAGCCTTGTAGGGTATTGCCTAAATTGGGGTCGGACATAGCCGAGTCAGTGGCAAGTAGCCGGTACCTGCGAACGCTGAAAAGACGAAGGCGATTACGCCCGGATGACCATTTCTACGGCACAATTGCGCACGCCCCGTCGCGTGAAGGCGTTTAACGTCCGTTTATAGAGTGATGACCTGTGCAGGCAACCCGTTTGACTCTGATGTGCCACGCTCGAACCGTCGCACAGAAATTGGCGCGTTTTCCTACCGACGAGCCGTTGGAGATGGATTGGCAATCGGCGCGGCAATCCCGATGCACTCAATTCAAGGGAGCTCCGCGCCTGCTGTGCGGCCCCGAATTGCGAACCCGGCAAACCGCCGAATTGTTCGGCAACGCGCCGCAGATCATCGAAGCCCTGAAGGATTGCGATTTTGGGCGCTGGAGCGGTCTGCGCATCGGTGAACTGCAAAACACCGAACCCGAGGCCCTTCAGCACTGGCTGGAAAATCCCGACTCGGCACCCCACGGTGGCGAGTCGGTGACCCGGCTCTGCGAACGGGTGAGTGCATGGCTGACGTCAGTGCAATCGACACCGGGACACATCGTTGCCATCACCCATCCCTTTGTCATTCGTGCTGCGCTGACGCACGTGTTGCAAGGCGCATCGTTCAATCTGATCGATGTAGAACCGCTGTCGGCTGTGGAATTGCGATTCCAGGGTCGTTGGCGGCTGCGCTTGGCGGGCACGGATCCCGGGGAGTCGCTTGAATGAAAAAGCTATTGGTCATCGGCATCGGTGCGGGCAATCCGGACTACATCACGATGCAAGCCGTAAAGGCGTTGAATCGGGTCGATGTGTTTTTCCTGATGGAAAAGGGCGAAAGTAAAAGCCAGTTGATCGAATGGCGCCGCGGAATCTGCGAGCGCTACATCTCCGACCGCGACTACCGCGTTGTCGAGGCCCATAGCCCGGAAAGAGCGCGCGGTGACGTGGACTACAAGACCAGCGTCGACGATCTGAACCTGGCCAAACAGCAAACCTTCGAACGCCTGATCAACGAGGAAATGGCTGACGGTCAGTGCGGCGGTTTTCTTGTTTGGGGCGACCCGGCGTTGTACGACAGCACCATCCGTATCTTGCAGGCGATTCTGGCGTCAGGTGTCTGCGCCTTCGAGTTTGAGGTAATCCCCGGCATCACCAGCGTCCAGGCCCTGACGGCGCAACACAAGGTGCCGCTGAACCAGATCGGCCAATCCGTCGAGATCACCACCGGGCGACGACTGGCGGCAGGGCAGGCGGGAGAGGCCGACAGTGTGGTGGTGATGCTGGATGCGCAGGATGCCTACCGTCAGGTGGCGGACCAGGAGACAGACATTTATTGGGGCGCCTACCTGGGCACCCCGGATGAAATCCTGATCAGCGGCAAGCTCAAGGACGTGGCGGACGAAATAGCGCGGGTACGCCACGCTGCGCGAGAGGCCAACGGCTGGATCATGGATACCTATCTGCTGCGCAAACCCGAGAAATAAGGGCCACCTCACGATAGGGTTTTGACACCGCGCCCGAATCGCTCCCGATACACCGACGGCGGTACGCCAACCACAGAACGGAACGCCACCCGGAAGCTTTCCACCGAGCGATAACCGCAGCGTTGGGCGATCTGTTCGGTGTTCTGATCGGTGCTTTCCAGCAGTTCGCGGGCGCGGCCCAGACGTTCATGTTGCAGCCAGGTTTTCGGGGACTGGCCGCTGGCCTCGGTAAAACGGCGCAGGAACGTACGTTCGCTCATGGCCGCTTCGCTGGCCAGGTCGCGCACTTCAAGCGGTTCGTGCAGGCGCTCCCGCGCCCACTGCATGATGCGGGAAAGATCGCTGCGCGGTGTAGGACTGACCGGCGTCGGAATGAATTGCGCCTGGCCACCGGTGCGTTGCGGCGACATCACCAGCCGCCGCGCCACGGCATTGGCCACTTGCGTGCCGAAATCCCGCGCCACCAAGTGCAAACATGCATCGATGCCCGCAGCGCTGCCGGCGGACGTGATCAATTGGCCCGAGTCGACATAGAGCACGTTCGGGTCCACCAGGATGTTGGGAAAACGTTCGGCGAGCTCCGTGGTGTAGCGCCAGTGCGTGGTGGCGCCATGCCCGTCGAGCAAACCGGTTGCGGCCAGCACGAACACGCCGGAACAAATCGACAGCAAACGCGCGCCTCGGGCATGAGCCTGGCGCAGCGCCGCGATCAACTCCTCGGGCACCGCCGCACTGCGGTCGCGCCAGCCGGGAATGATGATGGTCCGGGCGTCTGCGAGCAGTTCCATGCCGCCATCGGCCAGCACCTGGATGCCGCCCATGGCACGCATCGGGCCTTGGTCGACGGCAACGATGCGATGGGCATACCACGGGAACTCGAATTCCGGGCGTGCCAGGCCAAAGATTTCCACGGCGATACCGAACTCGAAGGTGCAAAGGCCGTCGTAGGCGAGAATCGCGACCAATCCTGGGTTGGGTTGCATTTGGCGGAAAACTCCCGGTAAGTGTCTCGTGCGCCACTGTAGCGGGAAGAGATGCGCGGATAAAGTCTTCTCACACCTGACGACACTTTGGAGTACAGCCCATGCCCAGCCTGGTTCGCGACATTCCCGCCGCCCCATCGGCCATCGCCCTGATGCATTTCAGCAACCGTCTGACCTTCGAAACCGATTGTTCCGACGTCTATACCAGTCAGCAGCAAGGTGAAGTCGATTTCATTCTGGTGGATGTGCGTGGGCCGCTGGCGTTCGAGCGCGGTCATGTGCCGGGCGCGATCAATATCCCGGGCCGTCTGCTCACGGCCGAAGGGTTGGCGAGCTACACGACAAACAACCTGTTCGTGGTCTATTGCGCCGGGCCTCACTGTAATGGTGCCAATAAGGCGGCGGTGAAACTGGCGGCATTGGGTTACCCGGTCAAGGAGATGATCGGCGGCGTAACCGGGTGGCTGGATGAGGGGTTTGCGTTGAGTACCGAAGAGCTGAAATCGCCCGTTGCTGCAATCGGTTGCGAATGCTGATCTGAAAACACCGCACAAAATACTGTTCTCATCCCTGTAACTTTTTGTCGCTTCAACACAATTTACCCTCCCGTTGCCACTCTAGACTGCCGGCCACTTCGGTTTTCGCCCATAAAGCGGTCACCGAACGCTGCCAATCGAAGCTGCCAATAAAAGTCTCCGCACACGGGAGTTATAAATGAAGAAGCTAGTGATGTTCGGTGCCCTGGCACTGTCGATGTTGTCCCTGACCGCCGTGGCCGACGACGCCAAGCCGATCCGCATTGGTATCGAAGCCGGTTACCCGCCATTCTCGATGAAAACCCCTGACGGCAAACTCACCGGTTTCGACGTGGACATCGGTGATGCCCTGTGCGAACAGATGAAAGTGAAGTGCACGTGGGTCGAGCAAGAGTTCGACGGCCTGATCCCGGCCCTGAAGGTCAAGAAAATCGACGCGATCCTGTCGTCCATGACCATCACTGACGATCGCAAGAAGAACGTCGATTTCACCATCAAGTACTACCACACCCCAGCGCGTTTCGTGATGAAGGAAGGCTCCGACGTCAAGGACCCGCTGACCGAACTTAAGGGCAAGAAAGTCGGTGTACTGCGCGCCAGTACCCATGACCGCTTTGCCACCGAAGTGCTGCAGCCAGCCGGGATCGTCCTGGTGCGTTACGGCTCCCAGCAGGAAGCCAACCTGGACATGGTCTCCGGTCGCATTGACGCGCTGCTGGCGGACTCGGTCAACCTGGACGACGGTTTCCTGAAAACCGACGCCGGTAAAGGCTTTACATTCGTTGGCCCTGAGTACAACGATCCGAAATACTTCGGTGGCGGCGCCGGCATTGCCGTGCGCAAGGGCGATACCGCCCTGGCCGAGAAATTCAACACCGCGATCACCGAAATCCGCGCCAACGGCAAGTACAAGCAAGTGCAGGACAAGTACTTCAAGTTTGACGTTTACGGCGAGTAATCCAGCCGTTTGGAAAAGTGGCAACCGTTGACGCGGTTGCCACTTTTTTTGTGTTCATGATTTATCCTGCCTAACACATTTCTTACCTGTAGGAGCTGGCTTGCCAGCGAAAGCGATCTGACAGTCACATCCTTTTCGACGGTGCCGACGTCTTCGCTGGCAAGCCAGCTCCTACAGGTTTTGTAGGAGTTCGCAATGCAACGCATCGACCATCCTCTGCCCTGGAGTCACCTGGGCAGCGAGCGTACCCTCAGTGTGTTCCGTTACGGCGCCGGTACTCGCAAGGTGTACATCCAGGCCAGCCTGCACGCCGACGAGTTGCCGGGCATGCGCACCGCCTGGGAACTGAAAAAACGCCTGGCCGAACTCGAAAGCCAGGGGCAGTTGAACGGCGTGATCGAGTTGGTGCCGGTGGCCAATCCCATCGGTCTCGATCAGCACTTGCAAGGCAGCCACATGGGCCGCTTCGAGCTCGGCAGCGGTAAGAACTTCAACCGTTCGTTCGTTGAACTCAGTGCCCCGGTGGGCGAGTCGATCGGTGATCGCCTGGGCGCTGATGCCGAGGCCAATATCGCTCTGATTCGCCAGACCATGGGTCAGGTCCTCGACGGGTTGCCGCCTGCGGCGTCGCAACTTGAAGCGATGCATCGCCTGTTGCTGCGCCATGCTTGCGATGCCGACATTACCCTGGATTTGCATTGTGATTTCGAGGCGGCGATTCACATTTACGCATTGCCGCAACACTGGCCGCAGTGGCAATCCCTGGCGGCGCGGTTGAAGGCCGGGGTCGCGTTGCTGTGTGAAGATTCTGGTGGCAGTTCGTTCGACGAATCCTGCTCCTCTCCATGGTTGCGTCTGGCCCGGGCATTCCCTGAAGCGGCGATTCCGCCGGCCAACCTCGCGACCACGTTGGAGTTGGGCAGCATGGGGGACACCCGGGTCGATCAGGCACAGGCCAATTGCGAAGCGATTCTCGGGTTTCTGGCCGAGCAGGGGTTCATCAAAGGCACCTGGCCGGCAGCACCGAGCGAATGCTGCGAAGGTATGCCGTTCGAAGGCACCCAATACCTGTTTGCACCGCACCACGGTGTGGTCAGTTTCCTGCGGGAGGCCGGCGAGTGGGTGGAGAAGGGCGATGCGCTGTTTGAGGTGGTCGATCCGTTGAACGACAAGGTCACGACGGTGTGTGCCGGGACCAGCGGCGTTCTGTTCGCCATCGACCGCGGGCGCTACACCCAGCCGGGTACGTGGCAGGCGAAAGTCGCCGGGCGCGAGCCGATTCGGGCGGGCAAGTTGATCAACGACTGACTCAACTCTCCTACAGGCATAGGCGATGAGAGATGTTAGGCTCTGCCCGAATCCTGCGCTCTGTGAAGGAAGGTTTATGTTGAAGATTCTCGCTTTGCTTACGCTGCTGGTATCCACCGCTGTCCACGCCCAAACCCCGCCGCTGCAAACTGACCTGCCACTCAAATACCTGGAGCAGGCCAACGCCGAATCGACCCATCAACCCCTGGTGATTTTTCTGCACGGGTATGGCAGTAACGAGCACGACCTGTTCGGCATCAAGGATGATTTACCTGCGCAATACAACTACCTGTCCGTGCGGGCCCCGATGGTGATGGAGGCGGGCAGCTATCAGTGGTTTCGCAAGAAGGGCGAAGGCGCCTACAACGGTGAGACGGATGATCTGAAAGCCAGCGGTCAGGTGCTGCTGGATTTCATCACTCAGGCCGCGAAGAAATATCACACCGAACCCGAGAAAGTGTTCCTGGTGGGTTTCAGCCAGGGCGCGATCATGTCCTACGAAGTGGCGCTGCGGCATCCGCAGGCGGTCGGCGGGATTGCGGCGTTGAGCGGGCGGATTCTGCCGGTGCTCAAATCCGGGCTCGAGCCCGATGAAAAACGCCAGTCGCTGGCGATTTTCATCGGTCATGGCGAGCAGGACAAACGCTTGCCGTTGAGTGACGGCAGCGAGGCCAACAGCCTGTTGCAGAGCGTGTCACTCGAACCCGAGTTCCACGCCTATCCCGGTCTGGGGCACAGTATCAGTGCGACAGAGGTTGAAGATTTGAGCGCCTGGTTGCAGCGTCTCAACCCTTGATTCTCACTTGCCGCTGACGATCTGTTTGATCAGGGTTTCGTGGGCCGCCATGTCGCCAGGGCGGGAAATGACCTGAACCACTGCCATGCGCTTGCCGGACGCCGCCATCAGGGTTGTGTTGAGGGTCAGACCGCCGCCTTGAGTGGCGGTGCCGTCTACCTGGCGAAGGCCCAGCCCGGTTTTCTGGGTCAGGCTTTTTTCGCTGAGCTTGTTGTAGTCCGGCAGGGACCTGTGTTGTGCCGTCTCGAAATCGGCCGCGGTGCCGTCGAGAAACTCGCCGTCGTTGTCCTTGACGCTAAGATCATTGGGCAGGCTGTTTTCAGCGGCGATCACCACAGTCTTGGTGGTTTCGTTGCTGTACATCGTACCGCTCGCGCCGTTCGGACTGGTGGGCAACGGATTGGCGATGAAGCCCTTCGGCAAGTTGAAGATGAACTTGCCACCGAGCATCGAAACTTTATGCGCTGGCGCATTGCTGGATGTGGCCGTGGCGGCGTGCACATTCAAAGCCCCCAGACTTGCCGCCGCTGTCAGCAACAGGACCAGGGCTTTTTTAGTGAACAGTGACATTGAAATCTCCAGGGTGGGGCGCGCGGTGAGGCGTGATCATCCCATGGGCACTGTCGATGACTCCAGTGCTGACTAAAAAGCGGTCACTTTCCCTGGGTAGAGCGATCCTCTGCGACGGGCACATTTGCTGCCGTCCCGACCGGCCGCGCCAGCAGGCGTTTGGTCACGCCGAGCATGGCGATGGAAACTGCAACACCCAACACAAATGCGTTAAGGCCCATATCGGGCAGCGTCAGCGCCAGGACAAGGCAGAACGCGGCGAATGAATACATCCCGGTGGCGGTGGCGCGCAGCAATGCGGCAGTGAACGCCGGGCCACGGGTTTGCTGGGAAAACACCGCCATCACGCTACCCAGTACCGGGAACACCGCGAGCAAGCCGCTCCAGCGGTCGCCGACGGTGCTGGCCAACAGCGTCACGAACAAAGTGAGCAGGGCGCCGGCGATCATCCGCAAAATCAGTTTGTCGGATTTGGGCGCCGGGCCGTTGATGACCGGTTGCATCGCAGGGAACAGATACGGCGCAGCGAGCAACGCAATCGCGGCGGCGCACACCGAAAACACCAGGGACGCTGGGATCAGCGACAGCACGATGGCCACGCCCGCCCAGACGGACAGCGAAACCGTCAATGCCAACGGCCATTCGGCGCGTTGTGCAACCTGGGCGTAGGTCACGCAAAAGGCAATCATCGCGAACATGGCCGACAACGCGGCGGTTGCCGATTGCGCGGCGAACACCTGTCCTTGTTCGATGGCGAGGAAAAACAGAATCGGCCCGACCACCACCGGCAATCCCGACAACCAGCCCGCCACGCTGGGTCCCCAACGTTTACCGGCAAGGGAAATCAGCAGCAGGAATCCGGGAATTACCAACAGTTTCAGGATCAACACGCGTACATCTCCGACCTGTATGAGGCCGTAACGTTAACATCGCGCCGGGTCGATTGCTCTACGGATTCATGGGTTTTGTATACAAACTACGGTCCGACCTTTGTAGGAGCGAGCCTGCTCGCGATGGTCGTTAACGATGACGGGTTTTGTCTGGGGAAATGGGGCGCCTACAGGTTCATCGCGAGCAAGCTTGCTCCTATGTATGGACTCGCCCCCACTGTCTACCTGCTTTTTAAACACTGCTACCCGGTTGCATCTATGTATAAGGCCTATTCGAGGAAGCCATCTTTGGCTTCTGGCCAACATTGGTTGAGCTCAC
>NZ_FYDY01000053.1:0-12945 GCF_900187435.1 Pseudomonas sp. Irchel s3b5 | reverse complement strand
CACGCACTTGAACGGTTACCGCAAGCCGCCGCAGCAGAAGACTTCGAAGCCTTGCTGCCGTGGAACTGCACACCGCAAATACCAAGATAGCTATACACCCCACCTTTAAAATGTGGGGTTCATGGATCGCATACGAGAAAGGGAGGGTGCAATGAGGGTTAATCTAGTCTTGCTATAAAATCCTGTAAAGTAGGATTTATACAAAAATCCTAAAATATGGAAATTATGTGTTTTTTTGCGTTGCTGTACCTTGTGTGGACCTGGGGAGCAAGGGGAGGGGAGGCAGGCCGCCACCGCAGATGGCAGAGGCTGCGAGGGGGGGGCGCAAAAGGCTCTAAACCTGTGGGAGCGAGCTTGCTCGCGATGAGGCCAGCCAGTTCAATACTCATGTAACTGAACCGCCGCCATCGCGAGCAAGCTTGCTCCCACAGGGATTGTGCTTAATTGACGGGCATCAGAGCCCGATGCCAATCAATCGCTCGGTGCCCAGCAGCCATGCAGCGACATGCGCATCCGGAAGGGAATCCTGATCCGGGCAATGGGACCGCTGGCCATGTCACGGGTGTCCAGCACGACCAGTTCACTGCGCCCTTCGGCAATGAGGTTGAGCAGGGCAACCACGTAGCCATCGGCTTCCTCTGCATCCGCCGAGCGCGGTATGAAGATAGGCTCCTGGAAGCATCCGCTGTCGCCGGGAAACCAGGCGTCGGTGCGGCCTGTCTGCAGGTCCAGGTGCGCCAGCAGGTTAAAAAACTGGAAGGGTATCGGCCCATTCGCCGGGTTGTAAGGACGCTCAGGATCAAAGGCGAGCAGAAAACCATGCTGGTACTTTCGACCGATGTAGCGATCATCACACCGTGGAAACTCGCAGGGATATTCCGTCAGTGGCTGCGGTTGAACGTCCTCCTGCGCGCCATTCAGGTCGAAGGTCCAGCGCATCAGGCTGGCGGCCAGGGTTTCAGGCGGTGGTACGTAGCCGTCGGCCTGGGGGAAGAAGTAAAAGATGTTGCCGCCGGTGACCGGCATGTCGACATACACCTTGCCGTCCTCATCGAACGCATTGAGTGTGTGCCCCTGGAAGCCGTCCTTGGGCCCCTTGAACCAACGTACATCTTGCGCACACCCGTTACGCGGCACGACCGCGAACAGCTGAGGCAGATCGGGTTGCCACTGGAAATGCGGCCCGCCGTTTTTCATGCGCTCGACGTCCACCGTCAACGGAATCAACGGGAACACCACGTACCGTTCGGTCACCGCGAAATCATGCACCATCGCCGCATAAGGCGCCTGGAACCAGATCTCGTGCAGCAGTTTTCCGTCCGGCGAGAGTTCGAAGTAGGCCAGGTCAGGCGTGCCGTCGCCTTTGGCCTCATAACTACAGGCCAGCAGGTTGCCTGTCACCGGATCGAGCTTGGGGTGGGCGGTGAACGTCGCGGCTTTGATCTGCCCATCAAAGGTCCATTCGCCGAGGGTCTCCAGGGTTTCGAGATCCATCGCCCAAGGCAGGGCATCTTCCTTGAGCGCCAACAGGACGCCGTTGTGAGGGATAACGGTGGTGTTGGCGGTGGTGTTGTTTTTCGCCGCGAGAGGGTCATTGGTGTAGGGTGTTGCGCCAATGCCAGTGTTCAGCGTCACGCTCAAGGGTGAACCACTGCGGATAGTCGGCGGCCAGGTGCTCCATGAGCATCTGCAGCGCATCCCAGGCCGCCACTTGCATGTGCGGCATCACCAGGTAGCGGCGCGGATCCTTGTCCAGCACCAAGGCGCGTTCGGCCATTTCCGAGCGGTAGTGTTCGTCGATGTCGAACCCGTGCTGGTAGATCGAGCCGGGATCCCGGGAGGTCGCCGGTTCGATGTTCACCGAATACAGGTAGCTGTCCTCGGGGAAGGGGAAGGGGAAACGACGGATGGCAGCTGGGCTGTTGCGAAAGCTGAAATCGTCTCGATAGCTCTGCACGGGGCTTGGTTGAATAGTCATGGACGACTCCTAAAGATCCAGCGAAACGGTAGGGCCGCAGCCGCGGGAGACACAGGGCATGAGAAAGTCGGCCTGCTCGGCGGGGCTCATGAAACTGTCGCGGTGTTCGATATCGCCGCCCACGTGGCGGGTCATGCATTGGCCGCAGACACCGCCACGGCACAGGTTGGGGATCTGCAGCCCAGCGGACTCCAGGGCTTCGAGCAGGCTTTGATCGGGGCCGACCCGCAGGCGCCGGCCGCTGCGCAGCAGTTCCAGCTCGAAGGGTCGGCCCGGTTGTGCGGCATTGAACGCTTCCCAGTGCACACGGCTGGACGGCCAGCCGAGTGCCTTGGCCTGTTGCCGAACCGCGTCGAGCAACGGTTGCGGGCCGCAGGTGTAAAGGTGGCTGCCCAGCGGTCGATCACGCAGGATCCGGCTCAGGTCCGGGCGGCTGGCGTAGATGTGCAGGCGCGATCCCAGCCGCTGTTGCAACGCCTCGACATAGGCATCGCTCAGGCCCGGACGACAGAGGTAGTGCAATTCGAAGTGAGCCTGGCGTTGTTCCAGGGCCGCGATGTAGGCCATGAACGGCGTGATGCCGATGCCTCCGGCGATCAGGATGTGCAGGCTGGCGGTCGAGTGCAGGGCGAACAGATTGGCCGGTGGCGAAATCTGCAGCGTGTCGCCGATCTGGACCTGCCGATGCAGGTAGTGCGAGCCGCCGCGGGAGGCTTCCTGCAAGCGTACGGCGATACGGTAATGCTGGCTGTCCGCCGGGTCGCCGGTCAGTGAATAGGCATTGCGCACCTTGCCCTCGGCCAGCGGCAGATGAACCTGCACATGACTGCCGGGGGAGAAAGCCGGCAGGGGCCCGGCGCACGTCTGCAGGGTGAACTCGCGCACCACTGGGGTAAGCATCCTTGCCGCACTGACCCGCACCTTGATGACGGCGCTCATGACCGGACTCCGGCGTAAGGCTCGTCGGGGTTGGTGCAGACGCCGAGGTATGCCCCGAGGCGGCGGGAAAAGTGCTCCCGGACTTCCAGTCCGACTGCGCAACCGATGCAGCTCAGCAGCGGCTCCGGCCCAGCGGCCTGAGTCAGGCCGCAGTGCACGCAATACACCTGGCGCTGGCCGGCAATCGTACGGGTGATGTCGATCTCGTCATCTTCCAGTCCGGCGCTGCGGGCCTCGCCGTGGATACGCCAGATAAAGGCCTCGTCGCCCATGATGTAGAGATGGCTGCCGACGGTGGCGCTAACCAGCACCTGATGCAGGCGGCGGGAAAAGTCGGCGCTCTCGCCATTCAGCACCAAGGGCTGTTCCAGTTCCCCGACAAAGGGCGTGCCGACGGCCGCCGATTGCATGACCACGATGTGCCGGGTGACGCTTTCACGAGGCAGCGGTTGGCGATAGCACGGGAGGCTGTGAAGTCGGTCCGGGGCGGCGCTGTGTCTATCCGTCATGTGGGCTTTCCTGGCGTTGAACTGGGAATTTGTTTCCTGTTGGGGAAGATACTTTCCTATGGGGAAAATCTTCTCAATCCGGAAAAAGGGCTATGCCTTTGGAGATAAGCCCTGAACAACGCCTGTCCGGGGCATGGAAGTTGCTGGTCTTTGCTCAAGGCTGAGCAACCGGACGGGGAGTTATCGATAGTGCGAACACGACCGCAGTGGTGGCCGCTCTGGTTGGGGCGTATCCGCCCCGAACAGGCACGCAGCGTGCGCAAACTGCTGACCGGATTGCCCTTGTGTCAGGTGCACGCTGACGGTGCCTTGTCAGGTTTTCTGGACCGTTTCGAAGCAGTGTTGCCGACCTGCAAACTGAATCTGATCCTGGGCGGAGAAGACTTGGGGCCGGCGCGGCGCGGATTGATCGAGGGCTGCCAGGACGTGGAACGCTGCCCTTGGCGCGACTCAACACTGGATGATGCGGCTCAGGTCTGTGGCCCTTGTCGGCAACGAGGTGTTCATCGCCTGGTGTGTGCCTTGCCGCAAAGTGATGATTCGAACAAAGGGGTGTTGTTGCTGGATACCCCACAACCGGTCCACGCAAGCTGGCGCCAGTTGCTGGAAGAGGCGGCGCAGGCGGTCGGCGTTACCGTGCGCTTGCGCTGCTACACCCGTGAGCAACAGCGCAAACAGGCGACCTCCCGGCACGGCGCCCTGGCTCGTGAGTTGCACGACTCGGTGGCTCAGCAGTTGGGTTATCTGTCGTTCCAGGCGCGTTTGCTGCAGTCGCAGTTGGGCGAGCCTGCGCACGCCAACGCCGCGTTGCAGGAACTGTGCGGCGGCTTGAGTCAATTGCAGCGTCAGGTGCGGGAGCTGATTACCAGCGCTCGTCTGACCATGGACGGGCGCTCGCTGCGTCAGGCTCTGGCCGACTCTGTCGCTGAGTTCTCGCGGCGCTGCATCATCGTTTTTGAACTGGACAATCGCCTGGCTGATGATGCTTTGAGCCCGGAAACCGAATTGCAGATTCTGCAGATCGTTCGCGAGGCACTGGCCAACGCGGTACGCCATTCCCATGCAAGGCATGTGCGCATCGAGTTGCGGCAAAACCATGACGGTGAAGCCTGCGTATCGGTGGAGGATGACGGCATCGGACTGAGCCCGGCGTCAGGGGAGGAAAACCATTTCGGCCTGGCAATCATCCGCGAACGCGCCGCGAGCATTGGCGCCCGACTGACCATTGAGGCGATCCGCCCGCACGGGGTTCGCGTACACCTTGGCCTTCGCCGCCACCAAGACCTGCCACAGGGGAGTTTCGATGGACTGCACGACCTTACTACTGATCGATGATCACCCGTTGTTTCGCAAAGGCCTGGCACAGCTGTTCAGTGCCAGCGACGACTTCGAAGTGGTGGGGCAGGCCGCCAGCGGCCGCGAAGGCATCAACCTGGCGGTGAGCCTGGCGCCGCAGCAGGTCTTGCTGGATCTGCACATGCCCGGCTTGAGCGGTTTGCAGGTGCTCGATGAACTGCGTCAGTTGCGCCTCGACTGTCAGGTGGTGGTGCTCACCGCATCGATGGATCGCGCCGAGCTGTTGACCGCCCTGCGCCTGGGCGCCAGTGGTTATGTGCTCAAGGAAACCGAGCCTGATGCGTTGTTGGCTTACATGCGCAATTGCCACAAGGGCGCGATTGTTCTGGATTCAACCCTGATTGCGCTGCTGGCCGATCAGCGCGAGTCGGTGACCCGGCCTGCGCACGATGCGGATCCGCTCGACACCGGCAACCTGACCGAGCGCGAGGGGCAGACCCTGGCCCTGATCGCTGCGGGCATGAGCAATAAACAGATCGGCCGTGAACTGGGCATCAGCGATGGCACGGTCAAAATATATGTGAGGAATCTCTTGCAGAAGCTCAGCCTGCACTCGCGCCTGGAGCTCGCGGCGTGGGTGCACAACGGCGCGTCGGTGAGACACGAGGAGCGTCATTAGATGATGGAACGACCAGAGGCATTTGTGCAGACACTGCCCTTGCACCTGATGGATCGCTTTCCTGCGGCGCTGCTCGAACTGCGCGATAACGGTCAGATCGCCCACTTCAATCTGGCCTGGGTCGAGCTGATGGATCTGCCGGGTACGGAACGCAACCTCATCGACTATGTGCACCACGAAGACCGTTCGTTGTGGCGTCAGGCCCTGCATGAACTGCGTCGGCACCCCGAAACCTCCTTCAACCAGCGGCTGCGTTTTGTTCACCCTTCGGGGGAACTGCGTTGGTTCGACGTCAGCCTGAAGCGCGGGCTTCAGGCTTTCTATCTGGTGGCCGGCGACATCACTGCGCACAAGCGGCGCGAGATTGCCTTGCAGGCCAGCCAGCGCAGCAGCATGAGCCTGCTCGACAGCATGCCGGGGCTGATCTATCGCGGCCGCAACAACCGCGACTGGACCATGGAATTCGTCAGTGCCGGTTGCCTGCAACTGACCGGGTATCCACCGGAGCGGCTGGTGGACAACCATGAGTTCACCTACAACAGCCTGATCCTGGCCCAAGATGCCGATTACGTCTGGCGCGAGGTGCAATATGCCCTGTCACGGCAGGAACCGTTCGAACTCAATTACCGGATACGCTGCGCCGATCAGTCGATCAAGCATGTTTGGGAAAAGGGTGTGGGGATTTATGCCGACACCCGGGAAGTGCTGGGTATCGAGGGCGCGATTTTCGAGCGCAGTATGGATTGGCGAGCGAGCTGAACACACCGTTGCGCGAGGGTACAACGCCGGGCGTCGCACCCGGCGTTGGGGCTTTCAGGGGGGTATCAGGACAATTCGCCGACTCCCTGGGCGAGCTTGCCCAGTTTCATCAATCCGTAATAGCTGAGGGCGGGCACCAGCAACCCGACAATCCAGGCCAGGTCTACGCCGTCCAGGGCGTTGGCCACCGGGCCGACATACAACGTGGTGTTCATGAAGGGGATTTCCAGGGCGATCGCCAGCACGAAGCTGCCGCAGGCGATCCAGTTGATACGCCCGTAGATCCCGTCCTTGTCGAAGATGTCAGCGATCCGGTACTGCCCTTTGCGCAGGCAGTAGTAATCCACCAGGTTGATCGCGGTCCAAGGAATCAGGAAATAGCTCATGAAGAAAATGAAGTTGAGGAAGAAGTTGATGAAGTCGTCCTGACTGATGGTGCACAAGGCCGTGGCCACCAGGCTGATCACCAGTATGAACAGGCCGCGTACCCGAGGCGTCACCTTGAGCCGGGCAAAGGGTTCGATCACGGTAATGGTCGACATGAAGGCGCCGTACAGGTTGAACACATTGATCGACACCTGGCCATAAACGATGAAGGCGAACAACAGCAGTGCGCCGCCACCAAACAGCCCGGCGACATGGCTGCCGACGTTGCTGGAAAAGTCGCTAATGCCGACGCTGAGGATCGCCCCGAGAATCATCATCCAGGCACCGCCGCTGACCGTGCCGGCGTAGCTGTACCAGAACACTTTTGCGGTTGGCGTGCTGCTCGGCAGGTAACGCGAGTAGTCGGCTACATACGGCGCGTAGGACAGTTGCCAGGTCACGGCAATGCTCACCGCCACCAGAAACTTCGACAACGAGAAACCCGTCGGCAGCCATTGTTCGGCCGGGATCGGCAGCTGCAAGGCGAGCACCGTCGCGGCGATGAACACCAACAACGAAAGCAGCGACAGCAGTTTCTGCAGGCGATGGATCAGGCGATAACCATAGAGCGCGACGACAAAGCACAACGCCCCGATCAGGTAGATATTGCCGGTGGCCGGCAATGGGCTGACGGACTCCAATGCCTGGGCGGCGAGCAAGGTGTTGCTGACGAAAAACCCCAGGTAGATCAGCATCACGAACAGCAGCGGCAAGACCGCCCCCAGCACGCCGAATTGCGCCCGGCTCTGGATCATTTGCGGGATGCCGAGTTTTGGGCCCTGGGCAGAATGGGAGGCCATGAAAATCGCCCCCAGTAGCGAGCCGATGATGATCGCCAATGCGCTCCAGAACAGATTAAGCCCCATCACCACCGGCAACACACCGGACGCGATGGTTGTGATGTTCATGTTGGCGCCGAACCAGATGAAGAACAGCGAGCCGGGCTGGCCATGGCGTTCGGTCTCAGGGATGAAATCGATGCTTCTTTTTTCCACTTGCATGGCGATCACTCCTGAGTCCGGGCGAGGTGGGTGTGCAAACGGGCGATGGTGCTTTCCAGCTCATGGGGCTGGTGGGCGAACAGGTCCGGGTGCTCGGGGATCAGGCTTAGATACTCGCGATTGTCCAACGCTCGCAGGCATTCGGCGCAGGTCAGGATCTCCAGGGCGTAGACCCAGTTGGCCATGATCAGCAGCGCCGAGTAGTGTCCCGCTAGCGTGGTCGTGGTGCAGGCGTCGCTGACCAGCCGAATGTGATAACCCAGGGCGAAGGCATCGAACACCGTGCTGAGCACACAGACATCGGTCAGCACGCCGCAGACGATCAGGGTATCGACTTCGAGTGCCTTGAGCCGGGCATCCAGATCGGTGCGGTGGAAGGCACTGTAACGACCCTTGTCGACGATGAGTTCATCAGGCTGCGGCGCCAGACGTTCGATGATTTCCACCTGCCGGGTGCCGGCACGGTAACTGCTGGGGCCACCGTCGGCCGCTCGCGGTTCGCCGCGCGGCAAATCACTGCCGTCGGCCTGATTGATGTGGCGGGTATAGATGACAGGCACCCGTTGACGGCGGGCGGTTTCGAGTAGGGCGGCGGTGTGGGCCACCACGGTTTCGAAGTGTTCCAGGACGAAACCGTCCTCCTGCTGCATGTCGATGATCAACAGCGCGTTTTTATTGTTCATTGAGCAAACCTGATCATGGGCGAAGCACAATGCACCGGGCACGCCTCGCGATGACGAGACGTGGGGTGCGTGAATTCCAGTTCGGGTGGGCTCAGTGAACGAGTTGCCAGAAGCCGTTCTGCTTGGCAGTAACGCTGGCGCGCAGGCGCTTGAAATGCAGGTGCGAAGCGGTCCATTCGCCGCGCAGGTAAGCCTGCTCGGCGCCGGAGGGAAGGGCGAGTGATGGGCGGCGATCATTGATCATTGGAATCGACCCTACACGTCAGTCAGCCCCCGGCTTCGCGTCCGAGGGGCAGGGCGGTGGACTCAGCGGAACGCCGGGACCACGTGTTTGATAAACAGCTCCAGGGATTTTTTCTTCTCCGCGTGGGGCAGGCTGTTATCGCACCAGAAGCTGAACTCGTCGACCCCCAGTTCCTGGTAATACTTGATGCGCGGGATGATTTCTTCCGGGGTGCCGATCATGGCGGTGCGGTGCAGACTCTCCAGTTCGAATTCTGGACGAGCAGCGAATTTTTCTTCCGGGCTCGGTGCCAGGAAGCCGTTGACCGGCACTTCCTTGTTGCCGAACCAGGCATCGAAGGTGCGATAGAACCTGGAGATCGCCTTGGCCCCGACTTTCCAGCCTTCGGGGTCATCGACCGCGTGAACGTGGGTGTGACGCAGCACCATCAGTTGCGGACGTGGTACGTCCGGGTTGTTGTCCAGGGCCGCCTGGAATTTGTTCTTCAGGTCGAGGACTTCTTCGTCACCCTTCATCAGCGGCGTGACCATGACGTTGCAGCCGTTGGCCACGGCGAAGTTATGCGAGTCCGGGTCGCGGGCGGCGATCCACATCGGCGGATTGGGCTTCTGGATCGGCTTCGGCACGCTGGTGGACATCGGGAATTTCCAGATATCGCCATCGTGAGCGTAATCGCCTTGCCACAGGGCGCGCACCACCGGAACCATCTCGCGCAGCGCCTGGCCACCGGAGGAGGCGGGCATGCCGCCGGCCATACGATCGAATTCAACTTGATAGGCGCCACGGGCCAGACCGACTTCCATGCGACCGTTACTGATCACGTCCAGCAGTGCGCATTCGCCGGCGACCCGCAACGGGTGCCAGAACGGCGCAATGATGGTGCCGGCGCCGAGGTGAATGGTGGTGGTTTTGGCGGCCAGGTAGGCCAACAGCGGCATCGGGCTCGGCGAGATGGTGTATTCCATGGCGTGGTGTTCGCCGATCCAGACGGTGCTGAAACCGCCGGCTTCGGCCATCAGGGTCAGTTCGGTCAAGTCTTCGAACAGCTGACGGTGGCTGACGCTTTCGTCCCAACGTTCCATGTGCACGAACAGGGAAAACTTCATGACGCTTACCTCGGATCTTTTGTTGTTGGCCGGTCGATCGAGAGTCGACCGGGCTGATTATTGGAGTCTGGATATTCGCAATGTACCCAAGCTATCTCTGAGTATTGTCGAATCAGGCGAACACGGGCAGAGCGCCCATTTTGCCGTGGCAATACACCAGTGGCCCGGCGTTGTGCTGGGGCACGATCAGGTTCTTCACCGCGCCGACCATGATCGCGTGGTCGCCCCCTTCATATTCGCGCCACAGCTCGCATTCGATCACCGCCGTAGCATTGGCCAGAATCGGGTTGCCCAGTTCGCTCAAGGTCCATTCGATGCCTTGCGCCTTGTCTTTGCCTTTGCGTGCGAAGGCATAGGCTTCGCTCTGCTGGCCGCCGGACAGGACGTGAATGGCAAAGCGTTTGTTCTTGATCAGAACCGGATAGGAGTCGGAGCTGTAATTGGGGCAGAACAGCACCAGGGCCGGGTCCATGGACAGCGAGCTGAAGGCGCTGGCGGTCAGACCGACGATTTGGCCGTCGTCATCCAGCGTGGTGATCACAGTCACTCCGGACGGAAACGAACCCATCACTTGTTTGTAGATGGCGGCATCGATCATGGGACGGTCCTCTGGCGGTGAAACAGGTTCTTATGAGTTTGTAGGTCTGATGGTATACCGTAATACATAGTTTGCAAGGGCTTTTTCTTTCGCCCGATAAACGCACATATTGGGCGTAAAGCCCAATGATTACGGGGAATTTAACGAGAGGACGTTAGCGGTCATGCATCGGGATTACGGGTCAGATGGGCGCTAAAAGACCGGATCAGTCTTGTTTAAAAGTTGGAATACCATAATATGGCTCGCATCTGAGGGGCAGCCAAAGAGCTCCCCCGGTTTGGCTTCGTACAACTATAAGATCAGACAAACTAGAGTTCATGCACATGTCCCAGATGTCCCGGCAAGACCCCCTGATCGAGAATCACACGGTCGATTACGTCCCACTCGCGGAACGCCACGGGAAGGCCCGCGACCTTTTCACTTTATGGTTCAGTACCAACATCGCGCCGTTGCCCATCGTGACTGGCGCCATGGTGGTTCAAGTGTTCCACCTCGACCTGTTCTGGGGGCTGCTGGCGATTGCGCTTGGGCATATGGTCGGCGGCCTGGTGATTGCCCTCGCGTCGGCCCAGGGGCCGCGCATGGGGATTCCGCAGATGGTACAGAGCCGCGGGCAGTTCGGCCGTTATGGTGCGCTGCTGATCGTGTTCTTTGCGGCGATCATCTACATAGGTTTTTTCATCTCCAACATCGTGTTGGCTGGCAAGTCGATTGTCGGCATTGCGCCTTCGGTTCCGGTGCCGGCGAGCATCCTCATCGGCGCCCTCAGCGCTACCGCGATCGGGGTGATCGGTTACCGCTTCATTCACACCCTCAATCGCATCGGCACCTGGGTCATGGGCACTGCCTTGCTTGCCGGTTTCCTTTACATCTTCGCCCACGACCTGCCAGCGGACTTCTTCACTCGCGGCGGTTTCAACTTGTCGGGTTGGCTGGCAACGGTGTCGTTGGGGATCATCTGGCAGATCAGCTTCTCGCCTTATGTGTCGGACTACTCGCGTTACCTGCCGGCGGATATCGGGATTGCCCGTCCGTTTTTCGCCACGTATCTGGGCGCGACCCTGGGCACTATTCTGTCGTTCACCTTCGGCGCGGTGGCGGTACTGGCCACTCCGGAAGGCACTGAAGCGATGGCTGCGGTGAAGCAATCCACCGGCTGGCTGGGACCGATTTTGATGGTGCTGTTTCTGCTCAACATCATCAGCCACAACGCCTTGAATCTGTATGGCGCCGTGCTGTCGATCATCACCTCGATTCAGACCTTCGCCAGTCAGTGGACGCCGAGCATCAAAGTGCGCGTGGTGTTGTCGAGTGTCGTGCTGGCGGGTTGCTGCCTCGTCGCATTGGGCGCTTCGGCGGATTTTATCTCGCAGTTCATCGGGTTGATTTTGGCGTTGTTGCTGGTGCTGGTGCCTTGGGCGTCGATCAACTTGATTGATTTCTATCTGATCAAGCGCGGTAGTTATGACATTGCCTCGATCTTCCGTGCGGATGGCGGGATTTATGGGCGTTTTAATCTGCATGCGATCGTTGCGTATTTCATCGGGATTATTGTGCAGCTGCCGTTTGCCAATACGTCGTTGTATGTCGGGCCGTATGCCAATCTGGTGGAAGGTGCTGACCTGTCGTGGCTGGTGGGGCTGGTGGTGACTTGTCCGTTGTATTACTGCCTGGCGACGCGGGGCCAAACCCGGCAGAGCAGCGCGGTGCGATTGGGCTACACCGAATGACCATTCCAAACCGCATCCGCAATGCCCGGCACAATGCAGGGCATTGTTATTTCTGGAGCCCGGCGGTTACGCACATTGGCCACCTTTGCCGCAGAAACTAGAGCGGGTGCGTATGCGATTCCACCAGATTCGGCTGATGGTCTGTTATATGAAGGTGCCGGAGTCGGTGCTGGAGTTGACGCGCAGGTTGATCCTTGATTCGTACACTCGGCGGGTATCCCAATGATCCTCAGGCCTCCGCAACATGAGGATCTGGAGAGTCTGTTCGCCATCTACGGCGATCCGGCGACCCATCAGTTCAATCCGGCTGGCCCTTTGCAGAGTGTCCGCTAGGCGCAAACGATACTCGAAAAATGGCTGCGACACTGGGCACATAAGGGCTACGGCTAATGGGATAATGCTACGTGTGAGGCTCCGGAGTGTGTGATTATCTTCGGAGGGCTGGATGCGCACATGTACCTTGACGTCGAGCGATTGAATCTGGGTTATTGCTTTGGCCCGACGGCGTGGGGGGCTGGGGCATGCGACTGAATTGGGTCGAGCAGCGCTGAGTTTTGGGTTTGATGAATTGGATGTTCCGCAGGTATTTGCGGTGGTGAGGCCGAGCTACTGAGCCTCGATCAACGTTCTGAAGAAAATCGACATGCGGCGTATTGATACGCTGGATAGATGTGCCAGGACAGGCGATGAGTTTTGTGTACTGGGCCAGTCGTAGCGGGCAAGACACGAGTTAAGTGTGGTGTGACATTTTGCATTTGAGGTGAAAAAGTTTTCGACCGCAGCCGGGGGTGTCAGAAATTTTGTGTTCGGGCATAACATGAGTAAGAGGTGCATGTATGCCAACCAAAAAGAAACCCGCGTTGCGAGAACTACCGAAAATCCCGAAAGAGCTGCTCGAGCAATTCACCGATGGACCGATGACCGCTGAAGCCATTGAGGACGCCTCTGCGGCGTTCAAGAAGGCTTTGATCGAGCGAGCCCTCAGTGCTGAGCTTGG
>NZ_FYDY01000054.1:0-8435 GCF_900187435.1 Pseudomonas sp. Irchel s3b5 | reverse complement strand
TCCCATCCCGAACTCAGCAGTGAAACGATGCATCGCCGATGGTAGTGTGGGGTTTCCCCATGTGAGAGTAGGTCATCGTCAAGATTAAATTCCGAAACCCCAATTGCGAAAGCAGTTGGGGTTTTGTTTTGTCCGCAGGAAAGTTCAATGTCCTTACAACACCGTCCCGTCAGGCGGTATTCCCTTGAGCCCAGACATAGGTGATATCGCCACACCAGACCTGTTTGGTTGCCAGCACTTCAAACTCTAGATTCAAAATGTTCTGAATATCAGGCCGCTCGACCGTCGCTTGTTTGTAGGCATGTGATCCAGGTTGTTTGCTGGCTAACTTCAGTTCCCGCATCAGACCACGCACCTTGAACCGCCCGATTTGCTCGCCGTCTTCCTGCATCTTCGACACGATGCTGCGGCTATCTGTCTACACCGGTTGAAAACTGACCCCCGAGTGCTGAAACAAGACTGCCTCCAAAACTCGACAAAAAATCCAGCACTGGCAACGATTCGCGAAGAATCAGGCTGGGTCAGTGGTATCTCGGCAACTGGCTCAGCTCGGCATCGGAGCCAACAATCTATCGTTGGTGGTTATTGATTGAATATAAATATTCGTTCTTTAATCCATTTTATAAGTTCTTCTGCACCAACAGACTGGGGTTTTCTTTTTTTAACTAAAAGGCGAGCATATATATTTTGGAATAGTGGATGATCAATTGAGCGAGTCACCAGGTCTCCGCTGATCATATCGTTAAAGGCAGAAAACTCACTCAACATCGTTACCGCTTCTCCGCTCATCACATAACGTCGGAGGGCAGTGAGCGAGTTCGTTACCAAGGCCGGTCGAATGGACAGATTTTCTGTATGTGCTACAAGCTGAACAATTTGCCCTAACCCGTATTCAAGCGGCATCACAGCTAACGGGTAACGCATTATTTCTTCGAATTTGAGAGGTTCACTGAGACGCGTAAGCGGATGATCTGATCGCATGAGCA
Source organism: Pseudomonas sp. Irchel s3b5 (assembly GCF_900187435.1). NCBI lineage: Bacteria > Pseudomonadati > Pseudomonadota > Gammaproteobacteria > Pseudomonadales > Pseudomonadaceae > Pseudomonas > Pseudomonas sp. Irchel s3b5. The sequence continues at coordinate 7,449 of NZ_FYDY01000054.1, read as the reverse complement.
ATCGGACAGGTTGAAGTGAAGATGCGCGGTAGGCGACTTCAGGATGCGCAGATGGATTGTAAGCGAGGCCGATATGGGCAGTGCTCTGAATGACTTCCTCCAGAACGCTTTTGACGGGAAGCACATCGAGACTGATACGAATACCGGGATAGGTGGCAGTGAAATCCCGCAAAACATGATCAATCAGCAAATCGATGAACCCCTCGCTGGTAACGATACGGACTTCACCCTCCCTTAACCCCTTCAGTCCTCGCAAGCGGTCTTCAAGGTGCTCTTGTTGTGCCTGGCAGCCACGCCAGAACTCCAAGAGAAGGTGGGCTGCTTCAGTAGGAACCACGCCACGTGCTTGCCTTTCAAACAATACAGTTTCCACTTCCTCTTCCAGCAGTTGGATTTGCCGGGTGATAACTGAAGGTGCCGTGTTCAGGTTTTCGGCCGCCCCCCGAATCGAGCCGCTGGACAGCACCTCATAGAAATACCGCATTCGGCGTTGATTCAGATCTCTCACAAACAATCCTCCCCCTATGCATGATCGTTGCCCTCAGGGCAACGATACCATCAAGAAGTTGCTGTTGCTTGCATTGCCATTCCACCTGAATACTGGTTGCACAATAAAAACGCCTACAGCGGAGGCAGTATGCAAAGGTGCATTAATCCATCGAGCGAGCTATCGACCATCTATCGAAAAATAGACTGGCGGTTATTACCTTTTTTGCTCCTGTGTTACGTGGTGGCGTATCTGGACCGGGTAAATGTGGGATTTGCCAAGCTTCAGATGCAAAGCGATCTAAGTTTATCTGATGCTGCTTACGGACTGGGTGCCGGAATATTTTTCGTGGGGTACGCCTTGTTCGAAACGCCTAGCAATTTGCTATTGCCGAAGATCGGAGCGCGCAAGACGCTCAGCCGGGTAATGATTTTGTGGGGTATTACATCTGCATGCATGGTGTTCGTAGAAAGCGAGAGATCATTTTACGTGCTGCGTTTTCTCCTCGGCGTCTTTGAGGCGGGTTTCGCTCCCGGAATGATTTTTTACCTTACCTATTGGTACGGGCGCGAGCGGTTAGGCAGAGTGATGGCAATCGTTATGCTTGCCGGGCCACTGGGCGGCATATTTGGGGCACCTTTGTCCGCGTGGATCATGACCTCCTTCGCAGGTTTTCACGGCCTGGCCGGATGGCAATGGATGTTTTTTCTCGAGGCATTACCGGCTGTAGTGTTAGGTCTCATAGCGCTGAAAGTTCTTAGCGATAAACCCTCGGTCGCGCCTTGGTTGAGTGAGCGTGAAAAACAAGTGCTGAATGCGCATATCGGTGAAGGACAGGGAGCCCACCATTCATTTGTTCAAGTATTAAAAGACCCACGTGTGTATCTAATGGCGGCCGGTTACTTCTGCTTGATTTGCGGAATTTACACAATGAGCTTTTGGCTGCCATCGATTCTAAAGGACGCAGGCGTTCAAGGTGTCATGCAGATCGGCTTTTACTCAGCGATTCCATACATTGGTGCGATGCTGGGGATGTTCATATTTGGTCGCACCTCAGATCATTTCTATGAGCGGCGTTGGCACACAGCGGTGCCAGCATTGATTGCGGCGATTTGCTTGACTGGGTCAGTAATTTATAAGGCCGACTTTGTTTTGGCACTCACTTTTCTGACTCTATCTACGACCATGATGTGGGTTGCTTATACGGTATTCTGGGCAATCCCTTCGCAACATCTCAAAGGTGACACTGCTGCTGGTGGGATCGCCGTTATTAACACCATTGGATTGACGGGCGGGTTTATCAGTCCCACGTTGATCGGTTATGCCAAGTCCGCCACTGGCAACTCAGACTCTGGTCTTCTGGTCATGGCTACAATTCTTGTGGCGGGTGCTTTGATACTCGCCGCCAACAGGCCGCAACCTGCGCAGCAAAAAATTTGTACTACACAGCCTACCTAAAAATTTCAATGAGGCGTCTTAATAGCCATGACATATCGAATTCTGATCGCTGGTTTTCAACATGAAACAAATACATTCGCGCCATCCAAAGCTGAATATGAAAATTTTGTCAGGGGGGAAGGTTTTCCTCAGATGGTAAGAGGGGAAGAAATGTTGGAACTTCGGAATGTTAATATTCCGGCAGGCGGATTTTTGATTGAGGCTGACCGCTTGGGCTATGAAGTAGTCCCGGTGATTTGGGCTGGGGCCAGTCCATCCGCGCATGTCACTCAAGATACCTATGATCGCATTACCGATGAAATCATAAAGGCCGCTGCAAACGAAGCAATCGACGGTATATATCTAGACCTGCATGGCGCGATGGTTGCCGATCATACGGACGACGGTGAAGGGACGCTCCTGGCTCGGCTACGAGCTGTTGTCGGTAAGGATATCCCGATAGTCGTCTCTTTGGATTTACACGCTAATGTTACTGAGTTGATGCTCACACACGCAGATGCGATGGTTGCATTTCGTACTTATCCCCACGTGGATATGGCTGAAACTGGCACACGAGCCGCCAAATTACTTGATTTGCGGCTCCGGTCGGGAAAACTGCATTGCGAAAGCTTACGCCTTCCTTTCCTGATCCCGATAAACGGGATGTGTACGCTCATGGATCCAGCACGAAGCCTTTACGAGCAATTAGAACACCTTGAGTCCGAAGGCCTTTCACTCTCATTTACTCCAGGCTTTCCAGCCGCTGATTTCGAGGAGTGTGGGCCGGTTATCTGGGGTTATGGAACAGACAGGCAAGAGATCAAGGCTGCTGTCGCTGTCCTTTATAAAAAGGTAGTGGAGGAGGAGGATCAGTGGGAAGTACCTTTCCTGCTCCCGGACGAAGCAGTGCTCCGAGCAATGACGTTAGCAGAAACCGCCCAGCGTCCAATCGTCATTGCCGATACCCAAGACAACCCGGGAGCAGGCGGGGATTCGAACACGACAGGAATGCTGAAGGCACTCATTAAACACGGTGCTACTAATGCCGCGGTAGGATTGCTTTATGACCCGGCAGCAGTTCAGTCCGCCATTGCAGCCGGGGTAGGCGGTTTCATTGAAATAGCGCTGGGGGGACAGTCGGGTGCACCGGGCGATAGTCCCTTGCAGGGGCGCTTTGAAGTAATGCATTTATCCGATGGCCGCTGTCGTTTTGCAGGCCCGATGATGAATGGCATGGAGGTTGATGTCGGGCCTGTTGCATGCTTGAAAATCGGGGGTGTGAAGGTGGCTGTCAGCTCTGGTAAATGCCAGATGCTGGACAGGAATTTGTATCGGATAGCAGGTATAGAACCTGAGCAAATGAGTGTACTGATCAATAAAAGCTCTGTTCATTTTCGAGCCGATTTCGAGCCGATTGCCGACCAAGTACTCGTTGCCAAAGCACCTGGGCCCATGACCGCGGATCCAGCGGACATTCCATGGAAAAAACTTCGTGAGGGAATCCGGCTAAAACCAAACGGGCCTTCATTCCACAGCCCTGCATGCCGCGCTTAATGATCGTAATCGAACTTTAGGTATGGAGCGACATTAACGCAAATGGCGTAAATGGACGTTCGCCTGAATAAAAAATACTTCCTGATCTAACTGGATCCAGAAAGCGAATTACACCAGTAGATAAGAAGGAAGGCATTTCAGTTGTGCATATTAAGTTGATGCATTCGCGTTAGCGAAATTTGCGTGGGATTCGTGCGTGTTGCGTTGGCTTGGAAGATTTACTTGTTGCTTCTGTTACCTAAAAATTATAAAAAATCGGAGCGTTATAATTGAGCGTAAATAAAATTTCTGCAACTTTGATGTTTGGCACCATTGCCATGAGTAGCCAGGCGTTTGCTGACTTCCTAAGTGATAGCAAAGCTACTTTGGGAATGAGGAACTTTTACTTCAATAACGACAACCGTGATGGCACCGCGGCCCCTTCGAAAACCGAAGAGTGGGCGCAGGGTTTCATGCTGGACGTCAAGTCGGGATATACCGATGGTACCGTTGGTTTTGGTGTCGATGCCTTGGGGTTGCTGGGTGTTACCGTGGACACTGGCAAGGGACGCCACGTCGGCAGCTCTATGATTCCCTCGGACAGTGATAACCGCGCCGTTGACGAGTGGAGCCGGCTGGGGCTGACCGGAAAAGTCAAAATGTCGAAGACCGAACTGCGCTACGGTACCTTGATTCCGAAACTTCCGATACTGGTCGCCAACGATGGACGGGTGCTGCCACAAACCTTCGAGGGCGGCCAAATTACCTCGAGCGAGTTCAAGGACCTGACCCTGACGGGGGGGCGAATTGAACATGCAACAGGTCGCGGTTCAACTGATCAGACGGGGCTGGCCGCTATGGGCGGTACGCGTGAAAGCAACCAGTTCGACTTCGCCGGGGGCGACTGGAAAGTCACCAAGGATTTGACGGCTCAGTACTACTATGCCCATCTCGATAACTACTATACCCAGCAGTTTTTTGGACTGATTCACACGCTTGCGCTCTCGGACAATCAATCTCTGAAAACCGACCTGCGCTACTTCAACACTGACTCGTCCGGTGCAAACAGCTCCGGAGCCACTGGTTACAGAATCAGCGGTTACACCGAAAACGGTGATGGCGAAATCGATAACCGCACCTGGAGTGCTGCACTGATTTACACCGTGGGTGGGCACGCCGTTACGGCGGGGTATCAAAGCGTTTCAGATGGCAGCAATTTTACTCAACTCAATCAGGGTAGCCTTGTAGACAAGGGTGCCGGTGGGGCGAGCGTCTACTTATATACCGATCGTTTTATCCAAAGCTTCACCCGCGCAGGTGAGAAGACAGCTTTCGGTCAGTATGCCTACGACTTCGCTGCTATGGGCGTTCCTGGTCTCAAAGCATCGGTCATGTACCTTTCCGGCAACAATATCAAGACAGCATCCGGTAGTGATCAGAAAGAATGGGAAAGAGACTTTACTCTGGACTACGTCCTTCAGTCGGGAGCGCTCAAAGGTGTTGGCTTCGGCTGGCGTAACGGCAAATCCAATAGCGAAGCTGCCCGTGATCAAGATCAGAACCGGATAGTTGTAAGCTACAGCATTCCGCTTCTTTAAGGGGGGCGGTACCCTTCCAGGGTATCTCGCCTGAGGTCTGGCGGGTGACGCCGTAGATGATTTTCATCAGGGTGGATTTGCCGGCACCGTTCTCACCGAGTACGGCATGGATCTCGCCGGGCATCACACTGAGATCAATGCCATCGTTGGCGATGGCATTGGTAGCCCTCGGCGCTTTTATTATTTGAGAGGAGCAGCGCCGTTACGGACACTGCTACCTTCGCTTGCCGATCGCAGGTCGGCACCGTACGCCGTGATTACGCAGCCCTGCATGCACCAAGATCCTCTCAGTTCGCGGCAAGGCTTCTATAGCAGCTCCTTGTTGATTTGATTTATATGTAGAACTTTTGTTGATCTGTAAAAGGTTTGGGTATTAGGTTTTGTGTTAGGAGTAACTTGGGCTTATATGCCTGATGTATTTAGTAGGAGATAGAGACTGACCACCTCGCACATATCGAATATTGACACTCAATTTAGCCCGTCCTACCATGCGGGCTCTTAATTGTGGTTAACTGCGAGCTAAACTGATTAATGAAAAAGCTAGTATTAATGCTCGCACTGCTTGCGCCACTTAATGCCTATGCTGCGGAGCCTGATCATCGTGCTATTTGCAAGGACCTTAGATCAGACATCGCACATCGCTATGATGTTTATAACTTGGTGTTGGTAGAGGACGGTAGTTCATATGTGTCAGAAGAGGGGCTTGTGCTTTGTGTGTATGACGGCATTGTCAAAAAATTCTACGGCGAGCGCGCGATTAGAGTGATGGCTACACTGAATGCCGCTGACAACAAGCTTAACGTCCTGCTTTGAACTGTCTAAATCGTAGATGTCCAGAAACTTCAACAGACATTGCGAGTTTGAAAAACTAAAAAAACCACCTCTGCGTGCACCGCTCCTGGCTATCACTCTGGTGATGTCCTGCATGGCGGCTGTTGCTGCATTTATTGTCATGACCTTCCACCGGCAATGTTTCGGTTTGGCAGTGATACTGTCGATCCCGGCTGTGCTGGCAATCCTTGTCCTGGGATATATCGGGTATACCGCCGGGGCCAATCCGGTTTCGCCTGAGGATAAATACACCGCTTGGTACCTTGGCGCACTGACCATCCTTTCTGGCGCGATGATTGTGTTATGGCAGTCGCGAATTTCCAAACAAATCGTACTAACTCCAACGCAAGCGTCCTGATTCCGAAGTTAGCGGATGCAGTTCATGTTGCGTTTGCACTCGCTTAAAGCCATAGGTGAACTTATGACGCGTGTTGTCGTGATTACTGGGGCGGGAAGGGGTATGGGGCGCCGTTGATTTGATCAGAAAAATAATGCCTGAGGCTCACGTCGAAATCGGCGATGGCTACTGGCATCTCGATCGGCATGGGGCATGGGATATGAGTGCTGCGGAGCGGGAATTGGGCTATCGAGCGCAATGGTCGCTGCAAAAGGGACTGCTGCATTACTCCGATTGGCTGCGCGATCACGAGTACTGATGCCGGGATTGCTCGCGAATTTTGGTGAGTCAGTAATATTCAGCAGCCATTGGTGATTAAACATGATTAAAACCCTATCGTCTGGCCAAACGGTACACGCTGCGCCGCCTCCTTTACCTTTGATATGGATGTAGACAGCATTACGCACTGCCGTCTATGAACCGCGAATTGACAGCCAGCCTTACTACCAGGGGGCGGTTAAAGCACATAAGTAACCGTTCTGATGGTGGGGCGTCGATCATCAATGGATGGTCGCTTGAATCCCTGCGATGCTCCAGTGAGAAGCTCAAAGCATTGCGATGAGCGTTTTGGCCGATTGCTGTCGGTGCGATCTGACCCCGGCATGGCAGCCATTGAAAATGGGGCGGGCAGGGGAGAGGGCTAAAAGGCCGGCCCTCTATATAGAAGGGGGAGCTGGTTCCCCCTTTCTGCAAGCTATTGATAGAAAAGAAAAATCAGTGCTTGACGGCAGATCTCAGGTGTCTATAATTCGCCCCACTTCCGGCGCAGTCGAAACGGAAAACTCCTTGATAAACAACGAGTTACGAAGTTTTCGGCAGCAAGTTGCTTCAGTTCATCGAAGCCAAAAGGAAGTTGAAAAAGAGGTGTTGACAACAGCGAGTAACGCTGTAGAATTCGCCTCCCGCTGATGAGAGATCTGAAGCGCAAGTGGTTGAAGTTGTTAAGGAAATCCTTGAAAGCTTCTGAAAATAACCACTTGACAGCAAATGAGGCTGCTGTAGAATGCGCGCCTCGGTTGAGACGAAAGATCTTAACCAACCGCTCTTTAACAACTGAATCAAGCAATTCGTGTGGGTGCTTGTGGAGTCAGACTGCTAGTCAAAAGATTATCAGCATCACAAGTTACTCCGCGAGAAATCAAAGATGTAACCAACGATTGCTGAGC
>NZ_FYDY01000068.1:0-1423 GCF_900187435.1 Pseudomonas sp. Irchel s3b5 | reverse complement strand
TAATGCTGTTCACTTAAGCATTTGAGCTCGCGCAGGGCTTCCTAGAAAATCCGATGCCAGACCTCTGGCATCGGATTTTTTATGTCTGTTCAACAAGACCTGCTCGACCTCGGCGACCTTTTCAACTTCTCTGATCTGAGTACCTTCACTCAAAACATCCCGGTTGAATGGGTAGCTTCAGCGCTTGATCTTTCTGCGCAGGCATCCATCCGGCGACGTCGGTTGCCCACAGATCAAGTCTTGTGGTTGGTGCTGGGTATGGCTTTGTTTCGCGACGAGCCTGTGCACGAGGTCGCGAGACGGCTGAATATCTGCGCTCAAGGTCTGGCGACCGACCATCTGTTGGCCCGCAGCGGTGTGACAGAAGCGCGCAAGCGGCTAGGTTCCGACCCCGTCGAGTGGTTGTTCCGCAAAACCGGTACTCAATGGGGCAGTGAGCGCTATAGCGGTGACGCTTGGCATGATCTACAGGTGTTTGCTGTAGATGGCGCACTTCTGCGCACACAGGATACGCCGGAGCTTCGAGAACATTTCGGCTCCGGAAATACGTCGACTGATCGTCAAACACCGTTCCCCATGATGCGTCTTGTAGCGCTGATGAATGTGCGCTCGCACCTGATTCTGGATGCTCAACTGAGCCCTTATCGCCGCAGCGAAATGCGCTTGGCTGACGAGTTTTTGCAACAGATCCCCGATCACTCGGTAACGCTTTTCGACAAAGGGTTCTGGAGTGCCGACTTGATGCTCAGCCTGAGCGACGTCGGGATTAACCGCCACTGGCTGACCCCGGCACGCAAGAATCTGGTCAGTGAAGAAATCGTCCGTTATGGCAAGCATGATCGCCTGGTACGCATGAAGGTCTCGCCGCAGGCGAGGAAGCGAAATCCGAGCCTCCCAACTCACTGGGAAGTACGCGAAGTCAGCTATGAAATCCAGGGTAAGTTGAAAACCGTCATGACATCATTGCCGGCTAGCACCTACAGCACTATGGCCGTCGCCAAGCTTTACCAGCAGCGCTGGGAAATCGAGCTGGGCTTCAGGGATATCAAAAGCTCAATGCAGCAGAACGCAATGACCTTGCGCAGCAAGAAGATCGACCTGGTTTACCAGGAGGTCTGGGGATTGTTGCTGGCCTATAACGTGATTCGCCGGGAAGCTAGTCAAGCCGCAGTGGCTTTTGGTCGGGTGCCATCGGACATCCGTTTCAAGCCAGCCTGCCAATACATCGCCGTTCAACTGATCGTGATGGCTGCGGCAAATCCGATTTCAGCAACGGGAAGGCGGTTGGCAGAGCTAAGGGCGGGTGTAGGAGGGATGTTTCTGGATCACCGTCCGAGGCCTTCGAGGCCAAGGACGGTGAAGATATCAAAGACCCGGTTTCCGGTGGACCGTAAGGCTGCTCCGCTTAAGTGAACAGCATTAC
>NZ_FYDY01000055.1:0-5583 GCF_900187435.1 Pseudomonas sp. Irchel s3b5 | reverse complement strand
AGGGCGGGTGTAGGAGGGATGTTTCTGGATCACCGTCCGAGGCCTTCGAGGCCAAGGACGGTGAAGATATCAAAGACCCGGTTTCCGGTGGACCGTAAGGCTGCTCCGCTTAAGTGAACAGCATTACCGCATTGCGGGCCTTTTTTGTTGTTCGTCATTCTTGACACTGTCCAGTCAGCTTCTCTAGGATGCTGCTCATGCGCCGATTTAAACAGCTACTTGCGGGGCGCCAGGTAACTCGATCAGTTACCGACAGAAGCTTGAAACAGGCTTCGAAATACCGCTAAAGCGCTGGTTCGGTGTTGCCTCTCACCTGCCATGCAGACTTTTGAGGCAGAGACACGACCCAATGAATGCACTAAGCCCCGTTATACGTCCCGCGCCGATCACGGCACATCTCACCCAACGCAATCCAAAAATCCTGCTTGGCGGCAAACATCAGCCGACGCTCTTGCGTTATCTCGACGGCTGGCCACGTCGTACCGGCGGCCCTGCTGCGTTCCTGATCCAGTTTGTCGAAGACGGCGAGTCCCTGGCGCGATTTGCCAACGACAGTTTCGATTTGGCAGTGATTCAGTCCCCCAGCCTCGAGGACGCACCTGAAGTGATCAGGCAACTGACTCGCGTTGCCCGGCAAGGGTTGATTACCCGTCGCTGAGGCTACGGATACTCAATAGCCACGATGTACACGCATTGCTCGCCGGTTGGCGTCTGGACCCGTACTTCGGCGTCCAGGGCCTTGCCGATCAGGGCGCGGGCCAGCGGTGAGTCGATGCTGATCAAACCCAGTTTGAGGTCCAGTTCATCCGGCCCGACAATGCGGTAGCGCGACTCTTTGCCGTCCTCGTCCTCGATCGTGACCCAGGCGCCGAAATAGACCTTGTTCGGATCACTGGGTTTTTCGCTGACGACCTTGAGCGCCTCCAGGCGTTTAGTGAGAAAGCGCACGCGGCTGTCGATCTCGCGCAGCATCTTTTTGCCGTAAGTGTATTCGGCGTTCTCCGAGCGATCGCCCTGTGCCGCTGCTTCGCTGACAGACTGCGTCACTTGCGGTCGTCGAACGTGCCAGAGCTCATGAAATTCGGCGCGCATCCGCGCTTCACCTTCAGGGGTGATCAGCGCGGTACCGGCGGTGCGGGGAGGGCGATAACGGCTCATGGCGACTTCTTGTGGTTAAGTGCGCTTGAGTTTATCAACCCTCGCGCAGTACTGTCAGGGGACTTGCGTTCAACGCCCGGCGGGTACCGAACACTCCGGCGCCACCGATTAGCAGCGCACCGATCAATGGGAGTATCAATAACCACGGATGTGGATGCCAGGGCAGGTCGAACGCATACCGGTAAAGCACCAGGCTCACGACTTCCGAGCCCAGCGCTGCCAGCAAGCCGCTGACCGCACCCAGTAAACCAAACTCGATCCGCCGCGCCTTGACCAGCAATTGCCGTTCCGCGCCCAACGCCCGCAACAATGCGCCCTGACGAATGCGTTCATCCAGCGTTGCTTGCAGACCGGAGAACAACACTGCCATCCCCGCCGCCAGCACGAACAACAACACGTACTCCACCGCCAGGGTGACTTGGGCGAGGATGCTGCGAAGCTGCGCCAGCAGCGCCTCGACTTGCAGAATGGTCACCGCTGGGAAAGACCGGGACAGGTCGACGATCTGCTGATCATGGCCGGCCGCCAGATAAAAACTCGTCAGGTAGGTCGCCGGCAGATCCTTCAGGGTGCCGGGCTGGAAGATCATGAAAAAGTTCGGCTGGAAGTTGTCCCAGTTGATGTCCCGCAGGCTGGTGACTTTCGCCTCGCGATTGACCCCGCCGACCGTAAAGACCAAATGATCGCCCAGTTTCAGCTTCAGGCTTTCGGCGACTTTGCCTTCTACCGAGACGCCGGGGATTTCATCGGGCGGTTGCTCGGGCCACCAGTTGCCGGCGGTGAGTTTGTTGCCAGCGGGCAGGTCCGCCGCCCAGGTCAGGCTCAGATCACGCTGGATGGCCCGGTCACCGGCCGATTCTTTGGTGACGACTTGTTGCACGGGCTCGCCATTGATGCTGATCAGGCGCCCCGGCACCACCGGATACAGCGGCGCCGACTGTGCCGACACGGCGATCAGGCGATCGGTAAAGGCTTGTTTGTCCGCGGGCAGGATGTTCAGGGCGAAATAGTTCGGTGCGTTTTTCGGCAGCTGGTTCTGCCAGGTATCGAGCAGCTCGCCACGCAGCAGGGCGATCAGCGCCATCGACAGCAGGATCAGGCCGAACGCCAGGGCCTGGCCTGCGGCGGCCAGTGGGTGACGCAGCAGTTGGCCCAGGCCGAGGCGCCACGGCAGGGAGGCGCGGGCGAGCATCCGTCGCAGGCTTTTGAGCAGCAGCAATAACAGGCCACCCAGCACCAGCGCGGCAACCACGCCACCGCCGAGCAGGGCAAAGGTCAGCAGCAGATCCAGGCTCAAGCGCCACATGATCAGGCCAAGGGCACCCAGCGCCGCGCCGTAGACCATCCACGTACTGGAGGGAATCGGCAGCATGTCCCGACGCAACACCCGCAATGGCGGCACCCGACCCAAGGCAGCCAGCGGCGGCAAGGCGAAACCGGCCAGTGCCACGAGTCCGGTGCCGATCCCGGCGATGGCCGGAAACAGACCGCCCGGTGGCACGTCGGTCGGTAGCAAATCATGCAACAAGGCAAACAGCCCCAGCTGTGCCAGCCAACCAATTGCGGCGCCGGTGAGGCTGGCGAGTAGTCCGAGCACGGTCAGTTGAAGGCTGAACAACACCAGGGTTTCCCGGCGTGACAGACCCAGGCAACGCAGCAGTGCGCTGGCATCGAAACGGCGGGTCGCGAAACGCGTCGCCGACAGCGCCACCGCCACACCGGCCAGCAACACCGCCACCAGACTGGCCATGTTCAGGTAACGCTCTGCTTTGCCCAAGGCGCCGCCGATCTGCCGGTTGCCATCGCGGGCATCCTGGATGCGCTGATTGGCCGCCAGTCCGGGTTTGATCAATTGCCGATACGCTTCCAGCGCTTCGGCATTGCCGCGCCAGAGTTCGCGGTAACTGACCCGGCTGCCGGGCTGCACCACACCGGTTGCGGCAAGGTCGTCGAGGTTGATCAGCACCCGTGGCGTCAGGCTGTAGAAGTTGCCGGCGCGGTCGGGTTCGTAAGTCAGCACGCGCGCCAGCGTCAGGGTTTTCATGCCGACATCGACGCTGTCGCCGATCTTCAAGTCGAGCGCGGTCAGCAGCCGCGCTTCAACCCAGGCTTCACCGGGCTTCGGTCCGCCACCGGGTACTTCCTGGGCGAACGGGGCGGGCGCGCTCTTCAGTTCACCACGTAGCGGATAGATGCTGTCCGCCGCTTTGATACTGGACAGCTGAATGCCGTTGTCGGTGGCGATAACGCTGGAGAACTCCACCACTTGCGCGTGTACCAGCCCCAGTTCGGTGCCGCTTTTGATCTGTTCGGGGCGCGCCGGTGAACTGCCTTCTAGCAGCAGGTCGGCGCCGAGGAACTCCGTAGCACGCAACATCATCGCGCCGTTCAGGCGAGCACCGAAGTAACCTATGGCGGTACTCGCGGCCACGGCCACCAGCAACGCGAAGAACAACACGCGCAACTCGCCGGCGCGGGCGTCGCGCAGCAGTTGGCGGATGGCGAGACTGAACAGGCGCAGCAGCGGCAGACGTGCCATCAAGGCTCCAGAGGGGCGACCAGCAGGCCCGCTTCAAGTCGGATCAGGCGCCGGCAGCGATGGGCCAGGCGTTCGTCGTGAGTCACCAGCACCAGGGTCGTGCCGCGCTCCTGGTTGAGTTCGAACAGCAGGTCACTGATGCGCTCACCCGTGTGGCTATCGAGGTTGCCGGTGGGTTCATCGGCGAACAGCACATCGGGTTCGGCGGCAAACGCCCGGGCAATCGCTACGCGTTGTTGCTCACCCCCGGATAGCTGGCGTGGCGAGTGGGTCAGGCGTTGGCCGAGTCCAACCCGTTGCAGTAATTCTGTGGCGCGGCTGCGGGCGTCTTTGCGGCCATCGAGCTCCAGCGGCAGCATGACGTTTTCCAGGGCGTTGAGGCTGTCGAGCAGCTGGAAAGACTGGAAGACAAAACCCACATGCTCGGCGCGGATGCGCGCGCGCTGGTCTTCGTCGAGGTTGCTCAGGGCTTGGCCGGCGAGGGTGACTTCGCCGCTGCTCGGCAGGTCGAGGCCGGCGAGCAGGCCCAGGAGCGTGGATTTGCCGGAACCGGACGCGCCAACGATGGCCAGGCTGTCGCCCTTGTTCAGTTCCAGGCTGAGTTCGTGCAGGATGGTCAGTTCACCTTCCGCGCTGGGAACCACTTTGCTAAGGTCCTTCGCGATGAGAATGCTTGCGCCCATGGAGAATCCGATGCGTGTGTGGTTTTTGAGTGCCGGTCTGGCCCTGATGTGCATGGCCCAGAACGCAGCGGCGGGTACTGTCCTGATCGTTGGCGATAGTATCAGCGCCGGTTTCGGCCTGGATACCCGGTTGGGGTGGGTGTCGTTGCTCGAACAGCGGCTCAAGCGCGAAGGTTTCGACGATAAAGTCGTCAACGCGTCCATCAGTGGTGACACCAGTGCCGGAGGTCAGGCGCGCCTGCCGGCGCTGCTTGCAGAGCATAAGCCGGAGCTGGTTGTGCTGGAGTTGGGCGGCAATGATGGCCTGCGTGGATTGCTGCCAACACAATTGCAACAAAATCTTGCGTCGATGATCGACAGCTCCCGGGCCAGCGGTGCCAAGGTGTTGCTGCTGGGCATGCAATTGCCACCCAATTATGGGGTGCGCTACACCAAGGCCTTTGCGGAGGTTTACAGCAACCTGGCCGATGAGAAGAAAATCCCGTTGGTGCCGTTTTTTCTCGAGGGCGTGGGCGGTCACCCGGAGCTGATGCAGGCCGACGGCATCCACCCGGCAGCCGGGGCTCAGGACAAGTTGCTGGAAAATGTCTGGCCTACTCTAAAACCGCTGTTATGACGCTTTTCTAGTCGCAGGCTTTCGGCTAAGGTGGCGCCCCCGATTTGGAGCCCCCGATGCCGCGTCCCGCCTGGTCACTTTTTGCCTATCAACTGATCGAGCCTGACGAACAGCTGGATCTGTTCGCCTGCCAGGAAGTGCGGGTGCATCTGGTGACCCGTCAACTGGAGTTGGGCGGCTCGGCGGACCGTACGCTGTGTGGCAGCCTGTTGCCGGCGCAGCCTCGCTGGTCGAGTGTTGATCGGCGGGTGTTTCAGGATCAGCGGTTGTGTTCGTTGTGTCGGGCGATTCTTGAGTCGCAGAAACGGGGGACGTCGCCGATCTGGCCTGAGTTGCGGTTTGAGCTGTGAGCTTTGATCCCGTCTTGGCGGCCTGACTTTGGTTGACCGAGTACATATCCGTTTCTGCGGTAACGGCTGCTTATGGTTTCGCCCTTACGGCGAGTCCCTTTTGTCAAACGCCCTCCGTGTCAGGCTACCTGTCACCCTTGTTGATTGACTCATTCATTCAAGAGGGCGAAGGTGCATAACAATGTCCAATCTAGGCAAACGCTACGACGACGACTTCAAAGATTGGGTCGTCTTGCA
>NZ_FYDY01000058.1:0-3031 GCF_900187435.1 Pseudomonas sp. Irchel s3b5 | reverse complement strand
GCCCAACTGACGAATAGTTGCCCCGGTTTGCCTCCCCAATTTGATGTAGAGCTTGACCGCTCGAATGCGATCTTCGTATGAATACATGAACTACCTCCAGGTAGTCCAAGATTTCTACCGCACCCCCACTGGGTCAGTTTTCGGTCAGCGGCAACACTTCAACATCTTCCGGCACGAAAAGGGTATGGGTTTCACCGGGAGGCTCATACGCAAAGCAGCCTTCGGATGCGACCCAATCATGCTCCAGGTAATACCAGCGCCCCTTGAGCACGATGGCATGAGCGCCGCCGGTGTGGCGATGGCGGGACAGCACGCCGGCCTGGCGTATGCGGAGCAGGTTGATGTAGTAACCGCCAGTGACGCTCAGCAGCAATGGCTTGAAGGGCACGGCAGGCTAGTCCGGGCAGTCAATTCTGCCTTCTCGCGATGTCAACCTCCCCCTCCCAAGTAGTCTGAATCTCCTACCTCCTCTGGGAGTATCGGCCGATGCGCAATCTCCGGTGCGTGCTCATAGTGGTGTCCTGATAAAACAACAATGGTCCACGGTCGGTCTCGATGAATGGACCCGTTCAGGAGAAAACCATGACTATGCGCAAGAAAACCTCATCGCCTACGAATGACCTGACCAACAACACCGATACCCATCCTTCATCCGCCTACACACCGGTCGTCACCACTGACCAGAAGGACTACGCCCCTGGCAGCACCGCTAGCATCACCGCCAACGGTTTCGCTCCCGGCAGCACCGTGACGTTCGAAGTGGACCACGCTGTCGGTGCCGGCGCGGATAAGGTGTGGGGCACGTCCGACGATGTGCTCGATACCAACACCGGTGATGGGCACGAGCCCTGGTCCGTGACCGACGGCGGTGCCGGCGATCTCGACGGTAAAGTCAACGGCAGTGTTACCACCTCGTGGTACGTGAACCCCGACGACTCGGCCGGCGCGACGTTTCTGCTCACCGCGGCCTCGGCCGGCGCCGATGGTGCGCCCGGTACGGGTGACGACGCTGTAGCGACTACGTCCTTTACGGACAGTGTTTTGGGCGTCGTGCTGACCGGCGAGGACGTTACGCTGGACGAGACGGCCGGGTTGCAGAACGCCACGGCCACTCCAGCCCCAGCGGGAGACGCAGACGACAACGACATTCTGGTGGCGTCCCTGCCCACGAGTTTCGCGACCCGATTGACCGCACTTGGGGCAGGTACCGCAACAGGTGCCGCCTTGAGCGGCTATACCGGGGCCGTGGGCAACACGGGCAGCAATGCATTTACCATCAACGCTTTACCCGGTGGAAGCCTGACTGATGTCAGCTTCGTTGACAGCGCTGGCGCAGCGCTCGATGGCGATGTCAGTGGACTGTTTACACTCGATGGCACCAGCATCCTTCTCTATACCGATACCGACAACAACATCGTTCTGGGCCGAGCCGGTGGGCCGAACGGCGCGATTGTGTTCGCGGCTTATATAGAAGAAACCGGAACGCCAATTTCGGGCGGCAAGATCTGGACCGTGGAGTACCAACCACTCAAGCATCCAGACGCGACGAACCCCGATGACTCGCTCAATCTGATGAATAAAGTCTTCATCGGCGCCAGTCAGGACCAGGCGTTCAGTCTGCTCAATGCACCTTCCGGTCAGAACCTCTTCCTGATGTTCACGAAGCTGAACCCGGACACTACAACGGTAAATGGTGTCACGCGGATCACGGATCCCGTCATCATCGCCACCGGCAAGGACCCGGCAAACCAGTCTACCGGCGTCAATATAAATACCGGCGACACGGTCAATACCAGCCAGGCGGGTGGCCCGACCACCTTCGGCACCAACAATCAGATGATTGTGGAACAAGAGGGCATCCGCTTTTCGTTCGTGACGGGTGCCCGGCAGAATGTGACGGTTCCCTTCCTCGATCAAAACGAAGCAGACCTTGAATCCAACATCGACTTTACCGCCGTCTACAATACGAAGTCGGCGAGTTTCGACGTCGTGCAGTTGCAGGGCGGCAAGACTGCTGTCGTAAGAGTCAGTGCCTTCAGCACCGCGGCTGAACCTGGCGTGAATTTCATCGACGGATATGCGGGTGATACGTCGATTGCAATCACCAGCGTTCGCGTCACCAACATTAGCACCGGGGTCGTCGCGGACTCCACCGCACCGTCGAATACTCTGGGTATCGTCTTCAGCTTTGCTGGCGGGGTTGTGACCATCACCGGCGTCAAAGCCGGTTACGACATTGAATACACCACAACGGCGGATCACAACCGCGTGCTCGTCGAGAACGGCGCGGCCACCAACGCCAAGGGCAATGATCACGCCGATTTTGATATCGGTGGCTTCAGGCTGGTCCAGGCCTCTCTGCAGACCGTCGAAATCGGCTCCAAAATGATTTTCGACGACGACGGGCCAACCGCAACTGGAGAAGCCGCAGCCGGCACCGTCGATGAGGACGGTCTGGCCAATGGCATTGCCGGTGGGATCGGCGATGTGGCGGGCACGGCCACGGCTGCCAACGGCAGCGTGACCGGCATCTTCCAATCCGGTGCCGACACGCCGCTGAGCTATGCCCTGGCGAGTGACACCAGTGGCTTGCCAGCGCTGAGCTCGGGTGGGGTAGCGCTGGTCTACAGCGTCGTGGGCGATACGCTCACGGCCAAGGCCGGTGCGGTCGATGTCTTCACCTTCAGCCTCAGCGCCGCGGGTGCCTACAGCTTCACCTTGCTCAAACCGCTGGACCATGCGCCCGGCAATGATGAAAACGACATCACCATCAACCTCGGCTCGTTGCTGACGGCCACCGACAAAGACGGCGACACCGTAACGGCTGCGGCTGAAAAACTGGTGATCACCGTCGATGACGACACACCAACCGCGGCCGGAGAAGCCGCGGCCGGCACCGTCGACGAGGACGGCCTGGCCAATGGCATTGCCGGTGGTAT
Source organism: Pseudomonas sp. Irchel s3b5 (assembly GCF_900187435.1). Lineage (NCBI taxonomy): Bacteria > Pseudomonadati > Pseudomonadota > Gammaproteobacteria > Pseudomonadales > Pseudomonadaceae > Pseudomonas > Pseudomonas sp. Irchel s3b5. The sequence continues at coordinate 92 of NZ_FYDY01000058.1, read as the reverse complement.
CGGCGATGTGGCGGGCACGGCCACGGCTGCCAACGGCAGCGTGACCGGCATCTTCCAATCCGGTGCCGACACGCCGCTGAGCTATGCCCTGG
>NZ_FYDY01000056.1:2094-5491 GCF_900187435.1 Pseudomonas sp. Irchel s3b5 | reverse complement strand
ACAAAACCCCAACTGCTTTCGCAATTGGGGTTTCGGAATTTAATCTTGACGATGACCTACTCTCACATGGGGAAACCCCACACTACCATCGGCGATGCATCGTTTCACTGCTGAGTTCGGGATGGGATCAGGTGGTTCCAATGCTCTATGGTCGTCAAGAAATTCGGGTACCGAACCGTGGCCAGCTGGCCGCGCTTCAGCAAAATGGGTATGTGACAGCTTGGTGTTTTGTGAGTATTTCGAACTTTCGGTTCGTTTCGTCTTCACACACCGCAATCTGGCCTTTCGACGCAAATTGCTTGGGTGTTATATGGTCAAGCCTCACGGGCAATTAGTATTGGTTAGCTCAACGCCTCACAGCGCTTACACACCCAACCTATCAACGTCGTAGTCTTCGACGGCCCTTCAGGGGACTCAAGGTCCCAGTGAGATCTCATCTTGAGGCTAGTTTCCCGCTTAGATGCTTTCAGCGGTTATCTATTCCGAACATAGCTACCCGGCAATGCCACTGGCGTGACAACCGGAACACCAGAGGTTCGTCCACTCCGGTCCTCTCGTACTAGGAGCAGCCCCTCTCAAATCTCAAACGTCCACGGCAGATAGGGACCGAACTGTCTCACGACGTTCTAAACCCAGCTCGCGTACCACTTTAAATGGCGAACAGCCATACCCTTGGGACCGGCTTCAGCCCCAGGATGTGATGAGCCGACATCGAGGTGCCAAACACCGCCGTCGATATGAACTCTTGGGCGGTATCAGCCTGTTATCCCCGGAGTACCTTTTATCCGTTGAGCGATGGCCCTTCCATACAGAACCACCGGATCACTAAGACCTACTTTCGTACCTGCTCGACGTGTCTGTCTCGCAGTCAAGCGCGCTTTTGCCTTTATACTCTACGACCGATTTCCGACCGGTCTGAGCGCACCTTCGTACTCCTCCGTTACTCTTTAGGAGGAGACCGCCCCAGTCAAACTACCCACCATACACTGTCCTCGATCCGGATAACGGACCTGAGTTAGAACCTCAAAGTTGCCAGGGTGGTATTTCAAGGTTGGCTCCACGCGAACTGGCGTCCACGCTTCAAAGCCTCCCACCTATCCTACACAAGCAAATTCAAAGTCCAGTGCAAAGCTATAGTAAAGGTTCACGGGGTCTTTCCGTCTAGCCGCGGATACACTGCATCTTCACAGCGATTTCAATTTCACTGAGTCTCGGGTGGAGACAGCGCCGCCATCGTTACGCCATTCGTGCAGGTCGGAACTTACCCGACAAGGAATTTCGCTACCTTAGGACCGTTATAGTTACGGCCGCCGTTTACCGGGGCTTCGATCAAGAGCTTCGCGTTAGCTAACCCCATCAATTAACCTTCCGGCACCGGGCAGGCGTCACACCCTATACGTCCACTTTCGTGTTTGCAGAGTGCTGTGTTTTTAATAAACAGTCGCAGCGGCCTGGTATCTTCGACCGGCGTGGGCTTACGGAGCAAGTCCTTCACCCTCACCGGCGCACCTTCTCCCGAAGTTACGGTGCCATTTTGCCTAGTTCCTTCACCCGAGTTCTCTCAAGCGCCTTGGTATTCTCTACCCAACCACCTGTGTCGGTTTGGGGTACGGTTCCTGGTTACCTGAAGCTTAGAAGCTTTTCTTGGAAGCATGGCATCAACCACTTCGTGTTCTAAAAGAACACTCGTCATCAGCTCTCGGCCTTAGAATCCCGGATTTACCTAAGATTCCAGCCTACCACCTTAAACTTGGACAACCAACGCCAAGCTGGCCTAGCCTTCTCCGTCCCTCCATCGCAATAACCAGAAGTACAGGAATATTAACCTGTTTTCCATCGACTACGCTTTTCAGCCTCGCCTTAGGGACCGACTAACCCTGCGTCGATTAACGTTGCGCAGGAAACCTTGGTCTTTCGGCGTGGGTGTTTTTCACACCCATTGTCGTTACTCATGTCAGCATTCGCACTTCTGATACCTCCAGCAAGCTTCTCAACTCACCTTCACAGGCTTACAGAACGCTCCTCTACCGCATCACCTAAGTGATACCCGTAGCTTCGGTGTATGGTTTGAGCCCCGTTACATCTTCCGCGCAGGCCGACTCGACTAGTGAGCTATTACGCTTTCTTTAAAGGGTGGCTGCTTCTAAGCCAACCTCCTAGCTGTCTAAGCCTTCCCACATCGTTTCCCACTTAACCATAACTTTGGGACCTTAGCTGACGGTCTGGGTTGTTTCCCTTTTCACGACGGACGTTAGCACCCGCCGTGTGTCTCCCATGCTCGGCACTTGTAGGTATTCGGAGTTTGCATCGGTTTGGTAAGTCGGGATGACCCCCTAGCCGAAACAGTGCTCTACCCCCTACAGTGATACATGAGGCGCTACCTAAATAGCTTTCGAGGAGAACCAGCTATCTCCGAGCTTGATTAGCCTTTCACTCCGATCCACAGGTCATCCGCTAACTTTTCAACGGTAGTCGGTTCGGTCCTCCAGTTAGTGTTACCCAACCTTCAACCTGCCCATGGATAGATCGCCCGGTTTCGGGTCTATTCCCAGCGACTAGACGCCCTATTAAGACTCGCTTTCGCTACGCCTCCCCTATTCGGTTAAGCTCGCCACTGAAAATAAGTCGCTGACCCATTATACAAAAGGTACGCAGTCACCCAACAAAGTGGGCTCCCACTGCTTGTACGCATACGGTTTCAGGATCTATTTCACTCCCCTCTCCGGGGTTCTTTTCGCCTTTCCCTCACGGTACTAGTTCACTATCGGTCAGTCAGTAGTATTTAGCCTTGGAGGATGGTCCCCCCATATTCAGACAAAGTTTCTCGTGCTCCGTCCTACTCGATTTCATGACTAAGAGATTTTCGCGTACAGGGCTATCACCCACTATGGCCGCACTTTCCAGAGCGTTCCGCTAATCTCAAAGCCACTTAAGGGCTGGTCCCCGTTCGCTCGCCACTACTAAGGGAATCTCGGTTGATTTCTTTTCCTCAGGGTACTTAGATGTTTCAGTTCCCCTGGTTCGCCTCTTGCACCTATGTATTCAGTACAAGATAACCATCTTATGATGGCTGGGTTCCCCCATTCAGACATCTCCGGATCAAAGTCTGTTTGCCGACTCCCCGAAGCTTTTCGCAGGCTACCACGTCTTTCATCGCCTCTGACTGCCAAGGCATCCACCGTATGCGCTTCTTCACTTGACCATATAACCCCAAGCAATCTGGTTATACTGTGAAGACGACATTCGCCGAAAATTCGATTGAGCTCCTAAGAGCAACTCACAAATTTTACCTTAGCCTGATCCGTTACCAGTGAAAGTAACGTTCAGTCTATCTTTCTATCACATACCCAAATTTTTAAAGAACGAACTAGTCAAAGACTAGAAATCAACATTCACA
>NZ_FYDY01000057.1:0-3557 GCF_900187435.1 Pseudomonas sp. Irchel s3b5 | reverse complement strand
GTAGAGGTACACTTTTTCGACTTTGGTGTCGGGTCGCATCATGACGGGCTGGCTCCGGAAAGAAATCGAGAGCACAGCATCAGACTTTAATAAGCGGCTTTGAATGTGGGGTTCATGGATCCCTTACTGTTAAACCGCATCAACACCGGGTTAAACGTCCGATAGCCATTCCCCAACAAGTAATATCCTGTAACCGGGTCCGGCCGTTCGCCGTTGAAGCCGAGCAGGCTGAGCAAGCCGTTGCCAGGATGGCGGTGACCGTAGGGCGAGTAGGCGAGAGGATGAGGGCGAGTTGCATCGAGTACGTTCAACACTGAACGCTGCTGATCTGTGGCAAGCAAGCGCGTTTGCGCTGTACCGTTCTGGCGCTGTTGCTGCGCCAGCAATTGATCGTCGTGCTGCATGATCGAACACTGCCGCGCCCCTTGAATCTCAGTGGCGAGGCGATCTTTCACGTAGAAGCGCTGAGCATCGCTCTGCGCTGAAGGTGTGCTGACAACCAGTCGATCCAGCGGGTCGTACCGGTAGCGGCAAAGCAGTGTTTCGCGGTTGGACGACATGCTCACGTACTCCCGAAGAGTCAATTCATTCAAGGTTTAACTTGTCGCCCAATCCGCCAACACTGCCTACTAGCAGAACTGATAGTGGCGCAGTGTTCTCACGGGCTCGGCACAAGCAGACAGAATTCACTTCAGCCTGAGGAACATGTGGGCGTAACCCCGGTCAAACCGGCAGTTTTACCGCTCTTCAACCGGGCGGTTTTCATGGTGCAAGAGGATGTCTGGATGAAGATTTCACGCGGTATTGCACTGGCTTCGCTGTTGGCCTTTTCCGCCACCCCAGTCTTCGCACAGTTCAGCCTGAACGATGCGGCCAACGCCATTTCGGGCATGCAGGGTGGCAACGCGGCTACCGAAGCGGCGCCTACTTCGCAAACGGCAGATCTGCTGGGCGCACTCACTCAATTGAACATCACCCCGCAGCAAGCCGTCGGCGGTGCCGGCGCGATGTTGGGGCTGGCGAAGAATCAGTTGAGCTCGACCGATTACTCGGAACTGGCCAAGAGTGTGCCCGGGATCGACAAGTTGTCGGGCGGCGGCGAGTTGGGTGCGTTGGCCGGGCTACTCGGCTCCACCGGCAAAGCCGCTGGGCTGGACAACGCCTTGGGCAACGTCAAGGACACAAGCGACCTGAACAACGCCTTCAGCGCCCTGGGCATGGACACCGGCATGATCGGGCAGTTTGCGCCGATACTTCTGCAATACCTCGGTCAGCAGGGTGTCGGCGGTTCGTTACTGAGCAGCCTGGGCAGCATCTGGGGCACCGGTACCGGCGCTTGATTCAAATGTGCTCGGCGCGCAAAGCGTCGATGCGCTGGTCCTTTTCGATCCAGAGCTGGTTGACCCAGTTCTGGATATTCTCGCGAAACAGCGAATCGTTTTCGTAATCGCCCTGCCACAGTACAGGGTCGAGCTCGCGGGTCTTGATGTCGATGACTACCCTCGGCACGTTGCCGCTGATCAAATCCCAGAAACCCGGAATCGTCTGCTGCGGGTAAACCACCGTCACATCCAGAATCGCGTCCAGCTGTTTACCCATCGCCGCCAAAACAAACGCCACGCCACCGGCCTTGGGCTTGAGCAGGTGGGTGAACGGTGATTGCTGATGAGCGCGTTTGGCCGCCGTGAAACGCGTACCTTCCAGATAATTGACCACAGTGACCGGCTGACGCTTGAACAGTTCGCAGGCCTGTTGGGTGATTTCCAGATCCTTGCCCGCCAGCTCCGGATGCTTGGCCAGGAAGGCCTTGCTGTAGCGCTTCATGAACGGGTAATCCAGCGCCCACCACGCCAGGCCCAGGAAGGGCACCCAGATCAGTTCTTTCTTGAGGAAGAATTTGAAAAACGGCGTGCGCCGGTTGAGTGTCTGGATCAGCGCGGGGATGTCTACCCACGATTGATGGTTGCTGATCACCAGATACGACGTGTCGCGACGCAGATCGTCACCGCCGCGGATGTCCCACTGGGTGGGGATGCACAGGCGGAAAATCAGCTTGTCGATTTCGGACCAGGTCTCGGCGATCCACATCACTGCCCTTGAGGCGTTGTCGCGAAAGCGGCCGGGCAGGACCAGTTTGAACAGGGCAAACACCAACAGCGGTCCGATCAGGACCAGGGTGTTGAGCAATAGCAGAAGGGTGACGAAACAGCCGGTGAGCAGGCGGCGCATAAGTAACTCTTGAAATCATCTGGGCGCGCCATGATAAGCAGCTTCGGGCGACAGGCCAAATCGATGGGTGACGAATGTTTCACTTTTGGCCGGGTATGCTTGGCGCAAGCATTGTGTTGAATGTGCTGGCCACATCGCGAGCAAGCTTGCTCCTTCAGTAGATTGGGGCGGCGCAAAACCCTGTAGGAGCGAGCCTGCTCGCGAAGCAATCTCCGGGCGAACGAATGGCTCGCGAGCTGTCTAAAACCTCGCCCTCAATTTCCAAGGAACCCCACTACGTGAAATCCCTCCTTGCATTGCTCACCCTCATCGCCCTGCCGGTCATGGCCGCGGAGCCAACCCTGTACGGGCGCTACGAATACATCGCGCTGCCGGAAATCGGCGGCGAAGTGCTCAAAGCCAAGATGGACACTGGCGCGCTGACAGCGTCACTGTCGGCCAAAGACATCGAAACCTTCACCCGCGATGGCGAAGACTGGGTACGTTTCCGACTCGCCACCAAAGATGCAAGCAACAAGGTCTACGAGCACAAAGTTGCACGGATCAGCAAGATCAAGACCCGCTCCGAAGAGGACGAGGATGAAAGCGAAGTGGTCGCGCCCACCAAGCGTCCGGTGGTCGATCTGGAATTGTGCCTGGGCAACGTCAAGCGCACGGTTGAGGTTAACTTGACGGACCGTAGTAGCTTTAATTATCCGTTGTTGATTGGGGCCAAGGCGTTGCGTGAGTTTGGGGCTGCGGTGAATCCGGCGAGAAGGTTTACGGCGGATAAGCCGGATTGTTGATTAGCGTCGAGTTGATTTAGTTGAGCGAGCAACTGTTGATCGTGCTGAAAGATGTTCCGCCGAGCGTTGCCCTGGATCTCGGTGACTAATTGGTCTTTGCAATTAAACCGCTGGATGGTGTGCTGATGAAGCACTGTGCAACCATTCTGACGATCCAGCGGATCGTAGTGATAACGACACAAAACGGTTTTCCTGGGTGAACTGGGCATGAGCTGAACTCCGTTCAAGGTCCGGATGGCAGGATCTTGAGCATCGGAGTTTTTTCAGCGGCTGCCTACTATCAGATCTGATAGGGCGGCGGCCGGGACTGTCAGATATTTTGTGTGCAGGCCGGTAACGGCCTGCCGTTAGGCAGGCCATTCTTTTACCAGGCAGGCCTGATAAATCGATCTCCGTACAGAATCGCGAATTGATTCATCGCACTTTTCCAGTCATGGGCCGCTGAGCCCCAGTTTGCTGTGATGTTGCGCAGCCCAAGCCAGATCAGTTTTGTCGCCGCATCGTCGGTTGGGAAGTGACCTCGGGTCTTGATGATCTTGCGCA
>NZ_FYDY01000060.1:0-2741 GCF_900187435.1 Pseudomonas sp. Irchel s3b5 | reverse complement strand
GAACGACTACCACTGGCGACCTCGGTTGAAGATTACGAAGCGCTGTTGCCGTGGAACTGCTCGCCGGCATCGCCTAGCTAGGCGCGTTACCGATCTTGAAGTCGGTGGGGTTTATGGAGCGCTTACGACAAAGCCTCGGCATTCAACGGGATATGCCGGGTCTCGATGGTCTTGGTGCCTTCACCAGCCACGCTAATGGTTTTGGCCTGTAGATTTAGGTCGAACCCGCGCAGGTTGAACAGCTCTCCACGGCGTAGGCCGGTGTTGAGCGAGACCAGTACCATCGGCTTGAGGTGATCGGTAAAAGCCGCTGAGCGCAAGTCTGGCAGCAGATTTCGCTTGCGCTCCAGGCGCCATTGGTTGGCGCTGTCACGCTCCGCCCGCATCCGTTCCTCCCGTGCGTCCAGAGCATCTCTGAGGCGCTGGGTTTCGTCCTTGGACAGGTAGCGGATACGGCCCTTGGTATCGACTTTGAGTTGCTTCACCTTGTCCAGCGGCGATGCTGGCAGGAATCCCCAATCTAAGGCCCGGCTGAAGACACCGCTTATGCTGCCCATCTTGCGATTGGCAGTCGCCGCCTTGTTGCCGTCCTTGATCCAGTCGGTACGGATTGCCTCCAGTTCGCGCCCAGTGATCTCGACCAGGCGACGCTGCATGATCGGCTCGAAGTTGTGATCTAGGGTGTGCCTAGTCTTTTCGTGGCCTCGGTGATGGGCCTCGAACCACGGTAGATAGGTGTCGTCGATGAAGGCGCGCAGGGTAGGGGAGGCAGCACCTTTGCGATTGTGGGTGACGGCCAGGGGCTCGCCGTGCTCGTGGGCGTCGGCCAAATAGCGGGCGGCCTCCTGCCGGGCCTGCTCGAGCGTCATCTTGCCGACACGGCCAAGGGTGACGTTCTTGTTCCGTGCCCAGGTGACCATATAGCTCATGTGCCCGCTGGGCAGCACGCGGATGAAAAGCCCGGGCTGACTGGTGTCGTGGACGCGGTAGGGCTTATCCTCAGGCTTAAGGCCGTTGAGCAGCTTCTGGCTGAACTTGGTTTTCATGGCTCACCGTGACAGCAGTGTGGCAGCAGAAATTACAATATCAGGCGGTTCTATTGGATGCAACCAGACTATAAGTATCTGTTTTTAAAGGTAAGTAATTGATATTGAGTGAGTATATTTGGCCCTCCTAAGGGGAAGGTTGGCAGTTCGAACCTGCCCTGGGACACCATATTTTCCGGGCTCTTCAGCTGGAGTTGAATTCCTCCAGCTAAACCCATGGGTGCAGCAGCGGACCTATAGGTGCTGCGTCTGTGACCCTTCCTTCATCCTCCTCGTAAACATTGCCTACACTCGAGATTGCCGAGAATGACCTCGGGCTCGATTGGGAGTGTTTCGACATTGACTATCAGCATCGCGATCGCCATATACGACGCTGTTGCCAGGGTCGCGATGCCGAACGTCGTACACAAATAGTTGCCACTTATCAGGTGGGGAAAAGGAGGTCTGAAGACCTCCTTTCTGGATCAAGCGTTCGCGAATTCAGCGCTTAACTTGGCAGCAGCTTTCTCAAAGGCAACTTTCATTTCTTCGATCACGAAGCTGTTGTGCTCAAAGGAAATGTAAATACGGCCGTACGGAGACGGCATCATCAACACTCCTGCTTCGCGCAGCGCCAGGTGCAGGGCCATGGTGAAGGCAGGGTTCGCTTTCTCGACTGCCTGCTCGTACGTCACCGGGGGCGTCATTCCCAACCAAACACCAAACACATTCCCGTAGCCGCTGGTTGAAATGATCACGCCATGCAATCTGAAAATGGCCTCAATCGCAACGCGTAGATCGTTGCCGCATTGGATGAGACTCTCGTAGTCGCTGTTATCCAGTTGAGTCAGGGTGTTCGTCATGGCTGCGCATGCCAGCGGATTACCGCTGAATGTGCCCCCGCGAAGGACACGTCCTTCTTCAAAGCCTGCCAAGATGTGAGGCTTGCCGACGATCGCAGAAACTGGAACGCCGTTACCAATCGCTTTGCCGACGCTCGCGATATCAGGGCTCAAACCTTCACGCAGCCCTGCCAGGCCGGCATACAGCCGGAAACCCATCAGAACCTCGTCACAAATCACCAGTGCACCGTGTTTATGAGCAATGTCCTGCACATGTTTGAGGTAACCAGGCAATGGCATGATGCATCCAGCGTTGGCCAGCATCGGCTCAAGGATGACCGCCGCGATGTCATTGTCTTCTTCGAATAGTCGCTCTACATCTGCGAAATCGTTGTAGCGGATCAGCGTAGTACGTTCGGTAAACGGACGCTTTCCATCCTGGAAGCTCGCTTCCCTGGAGGTGACGTTGCCGTAGCTGACATCATCGAACCATCCATCGAAACCGGCAGCCATCTTGGCAATTTTTCCGCGGCTGGTATAAGCCCGAGCTGCACGGCAGGCGAGGTGTACAGCTTCGCTACCGGAGTTAGTGAAGATCACCTTTGAGAGCTCGCCGGTATGTTTGGCCAGTTCAGTTGCGGCTCCATGCTCACGGACATGAGCCCAAGATGGCGCGGCACTGTCGCCTAATGCCTCAGTAACTGCAGCATTTACCGAGTCTGTCGGCGCTGATTGAAAACTGACCCACTGGGGGTGCGGCAAAAAACTTGGACTGGTTATGCCGCGAGACCAAGGCTCTCACGATACTCAACAGGACTGAGAGCACCGAGAGAAATCTTGATTCGTTTTTCGTTGTACCAGCGAATGTATGAAT
>NZ_FYDY01000061.1:0-2546 GCF_900187435.1 Pseudomonas sp. Irchel s3b5 | reverse complement strand
GTAAGCGCTCCATGAACCCCACCCATTCAAAATAGGCGCGCTTAGCGAGGCGATGTAAGTGAGCAGTTCCAAGGGATCAAGGCTTCGTAATCTTCAACTGAGATTACCTGTGGCAGCCATTCAAGTGCGTTGCGCAGCCACGCATGGGGTTCTTGGCTCAGGCACATGTGGCATTGAGGTGGCTTTGTTGGGGCTTTGTTGCGTCTTTGTTGTGGCTTTGTTGTGCCACATAAATAGTCACTTCCGGGTTAGATGGCAGAAAAATGCAAAGCCCGGCTATTTCTGTGCCACAACAAAGCCCCATCAAAGCCACATAAATGCAGAGTTTCGCCCTGTCTGGGCTCATTTGAGCCACTTTGATCCTGTACCAGGGGTAGGACTTTTTTTGTACCGGGGGGCGGACGCTAAGGTTTTCATGGCGGCCGGAGGCTCTAAAAACGTCCCGAGTCTTTTACGTGTTAGTGGATTTTGGCGGTACACCAAGGACATCCAGAGGTCTCCCGAGCGTACGATTCGATCCTCCCTCAAAGGGGGCAGGTTTAACGCGGTATCTCTGGCGAGCAATTCCACGGCAGCAGTGCTTCATAGTCTGCCACCGACTGCGCATGCGGTAACTGCTCCAGTACGTGGCGTAGCCATGTGTAAGGCTCTTGGCCGTTGACCTTGGCGGTCTCCACCAAGCTGTAGATCTGAGCGCTGGCGGTAGCGCCTTTGGGCGTGTCGCTGAACAGCCACGCCTTGCGACCGATCACAAACGGTTTTATAGCTCTTTCGGCGGCATTGTTGTCGATCGGTAAAAAACCGGCTTCCACATAACGCTCCAGCCGGCTCCAGTTGCTGGCCAGATAATTCACGGCCTTGCCCAGAACGCTTTGGGGCGTCACCTGTGGCTGCGTTTTCTCCAGCCAACTTTTCAACTGACCCAGAATCGGCAGGCTCTTTTCCTGACGGCCAATAAAACGCTGTTCATCGCTGGCGTCCTTGAGTTCGCGCTCGATGCCATACAACTTGTTAATCATGGTCAGCGCGATATCGGCGCGCCCCGTCTTGCCCTTGGGCTGCACTTTTTGCGCCTCAACAAACTTGCGCCGCGCATGGGCCATGCACGCCAGGCGTTCCACGCCCGGTTGCAACGCCAACGCGTTATAACCTGCGTAATCGTCGGTCATCACGTAGCCGCGATAACTTTCCAGCAGCCGTAGCGGCACTTCCTGCGCACGGCTGGACGTATAGTCGAACAGCACTACTTTTCGATCCGGCGGACCGCTGGCCTGCACCCACATCCAGGACTGGCAGGTCGGATCTCGATCCGGCTCTTTGAGTACCTGGACGCGAGTCTCATCACAGTGGATGACTGGACTTTCCAGTAAGCGGTCGCGCATCAAATTCAGCAGCGGCTGCAAGTGCTCACCGCACTGAATAACCCAGCGTGCCAGGGTCTGACGCGGGATATCGATACCGTGTCGACTCAAGACCGTTTCGAAACGATGCAGCGGCAAGCCATCGACATACTTGGTGGTCAACAGCATCGCCAACACACTCGGGCTGGCCATGCTCTTTTCAATCAACTGAGCGGGTTTGTCGGCGGTGACTGGAGCCGTTTCACAACCGCGGCAACCGTAAACTTTGCGGATATGTTTGATCACCCGGATCTGCATTGGCACGATGTCCAGCTGCTCGCTGGTTTCTTCACCGATGGCGTGTTTGCGGCAACCGCAGGCACAGGTCAGTTCGTGTTCTGGCAGTTCGTGGATGACTTCGATACGCGGTAGGTCAGCCGACAATGGTTTGCGTTTGCCACGGCGCGGGGTCGGTGCAACGACTTCTTCTTCGATATCGACGATGAGAGATATCGGTTCGCTTTCTGGCTCATTGAAAAGAGCCAGTTGCGGCGTGTTGGGCTCAACTGTCTGTTCGGATTTACGTCCGAACAGACGGTCGCGCAGCAACTTGATCTGTTCTTTCAAATCGACGATGTGGGTCTGGTAGGACTGCGCCACTTCCTCTTGACGACTGAATGCCTCAAGCAACATTTGTTTGAGCAAAACAGGATCGTCTGGAAGGTGGTCGGGCATGAAAGTCATGCCCGGATTATACCGGGTTAAGCCACGAAACGTGGAGTCAGAACCTGATGCGGACGGTTACGCCAGAGATCAAAACCGTCGAGCAGCCAGTTCAGCTCCTGGACGCTCAATACGATGGCCTCGTCGGTAGCGTCAGGCGACGTTTTGAACCGCTCGGACTCCAGGCGCTTGAGCCAAAGACAGAAGCCGTTGCGCTCCCAATAGAGGATCTTCACTCGGTTACGGTGGCGATTCAGAAATACGAAAAGCACCGGGTCGAATACGGCGACTTTAATATCCAGTTCGACCAGAGCGGCCAGACCGTCGATGGATTTTCGGAAGTCGACAGGCTTGGGGTAGAGGTACACTTTTTCGACTTTGGTGTCGGGTCGCATCATGACGGGCTGGCTCCGGAAAGAAATCGAGAGCACAGCATCAGACTTTAATAAGCGGCTTTGAATGTGGGGTTCATGGATCCCTTAC
>NZ_FYDY01000063.1:0-2041 GCF_900187435.1 Pseudomonas sp. Irchel s3b5 | reverse complement strand
CGTAAGCGCTCCATAAACCCCACCGACTTCAAGATCGGTAACGCGCCTAGCTAGGCGATGCCGGCGAGCAGTTCCACGGCAACAGCGCTTCGTAATCTTCAACCGAGGTCGCCAGTGGTAGTCGTTCTAATGTGTGGCGCAGCCACGCATAGGGCTCTTGGTCGTTGGCTTTGGCAGTCTCGACCAGGCTGTAAAGTTGAGCGCTGGCCGTCGCGCCTTTGGGTGTGTCGCTAAACAACCAGTTCTTTCTTCCGATGACGAAGGGCCTGATCGCACGCTCGGCGGGGTTGTTGTCGATCGGCAAATAGCCTTCCTCGGCGTACCGCTCCAGTTTGTTCCAGTTACTCGCCAGATAGCCGATGGCCTTGCCCAAGGCGTTCTGAGACGTAACTTGTGGCTGCGTCTTTTCCATCCAGCTTTTTAACTGAGCCAGCACTGGCAGGCTTCGATCATGACGGCCGGTTTTACGATCGTCGTCGCACGCATCCTTCAGATCACGCTCTACGCCATAGAGTTTGTTGATCAGGTTCAGTGCGATATCAGCGCGTCCCGTCTTGCCTTTCGGCTGCACTTTTTGCGCCTCAATAAACTTGCGCCTTGCGTGCGCCCAGCAGCCCAAACGCTCGACTCCGGCCTGCGCGCCCAACGCGTTATAACCGGCGTAATCATCGGTCATCACATAGCCACGATAGCCATCGAGCAGGCGTGTCGGCACCTCCTGCGCACGGCTGGTGGCGTAGTCAAAAAGGATCACTGGTTTATCTGGCGGGCCGCCGGTTTGCACCCACATCCAGGACTGGCTGCTTGGGTCTCGGTCAGGCTCTTTCAACACCTGTACCCGTGTTTCATCGCAGTGGATAACACGGCTGCCCAGTAGGCTCTCGCGCATTAAATTCAGCAGCGGTTGGAAGTGTTCACCGCACTGGATAACCCAGCGTGCCAACGTCTGGCGCGGGATATCGACGCCATGGCGGCCCAAGACTTTTTCGAAACGGTGAAGCGGTAGTCCATCGACGTACTTGGTGGTCAGCAGCATCGCCAGAACACTTGGGCTGGCCATGCTTTTTTCAATCAGTTGAGCCGGCTTGTCAGCAGTGACCGGCGCCATCTCGCAGTCGCGGCAACCGTAAACTTTCCGAACGTGTCTGATCACACGGATCTGCATCGGCACGATTTCAAGCTGCTCGCTGACTTCTTCGCCAATCGTGTGTTTGCGGCAGCCGCAGACGCACGTCAGTTCATGTTCGGGAAGTTCGTGGATGATCTCGATGCGCGGGAGATCGGCGGGCAGAGGCTTGCGTTTGCCGCGGCGCTTGGTCGGGGCAACGACCTCTTCATCTGAGATTTCGTCCACAGGCTCAACGACGCTTTCTACTTCATTGAAGAGGGCCAGTTGCGGCGTTTCCGCATCAGCTGTTTGCTCGGACTTACGTCCGAACAGACGCTGAAGCAGGAGGGCATTCTGTTCTTCTAGCCGAACAATTTTTCCCTTATCCAACTGACGCTCGTCAAGCATCTGCCCAAGCATTTTCTTGAGCAGAACGGGATCATCTGGAAGATTTTCGGGCAAGGAATTCATGCCCTGGATTATACCGAATCAGGCTACGAATCGCGGCGTCAAAACTTGATGAGGACGGTTGCGCCAGAGGTCAAAGCCATCGAGCATCCAGTTGAGTTCCTGGACGGTCAGAACGATCGCCTCGTCGGTGGCGTCAGGCGATGTTTTGAATCGTTCGGACTCGAGGCGCTTGAGCCAAAGGCAGAAGCCGTTGCGCTCCCAATAGAGGATCTTTACTCGGTTACGGTGGCGATTCAGAAATACGAAAAGCACCGGGTCGAATACGGCGACTTTAATATCCAGCTCGACCAGCGCAGCCAAGCCGTCGATGGATTTTCGGAAGTCGACCGGCTTGGGGTACAGATACACTTTTTCGACTTTGGCATCGGGTCGCATCATGGCGAGCTGGCTCCTGAAGGAATCGGGAGCACAGCATCCGGGATCAGCTAAGCGCTTTGAATGTGGGGTTTATGGAGCGCTTAC
>NZ_FYDY01000069.1:0-1231 GCF_900187435.1 Pseudomonas sp. Irchel s3b5 | reverse complement strand
TGTAGGCATAATCGCGGCGGTACAGCGATTGGCGGTTCTGGCTGACAGCATGCGCCTGCAAACGGCCCTGATCGTCGTAGGCGTATTCGCTGAGCAGCAGGCCTTGCTGGCGCTGCTGTTCGCGACCGTGGCTGAAGCTGTGCGCGGTCAACCGTGAACCGTTGAGGTCGATCGCCGTCAGCGCACCGTCCTGGCCATGCCGATATTCGAGCACGCTGGCGTCGGGCAGGCGCAAACGTTGGAGCCGGCCGCAGCTGTCATAACCGTAACGCAGGGTGCCCCAGCCCTGGTGTTCGGTGATCAAGCGGTCCTGGCGGTCGTACTCGAACTCCAGAGGATGGTCGTGGCCGTCGTCGACATTGATCAGCCGCCCAAGGCTGTCGTAGAGGTAACGAACCTCAATGCCGTCGGGCAGGGTCTTGAGCAGCAGGCGTCCGGCGCTGTTCCGCTCGTACGCCGTAACCAACGTAGAGCCGTCATCGCCGAACTCGGTTTTCTCCAGCAACTGCCCGTTGCGGTCGTAGGCATAAGCGGTGCGCCGCCCATCGAAGCCGGTTTCCTGTCGGATCAATCCGCCCGCCGTGTAGTCCAGGCGATAGCGCTCGCCGGACTCGTTCTCGATCTCGGTCAGCAGCATCTGCGCGTGGTCGTAGCGGTAGTTGAGCTGGGTGCCGTCGGGGTTGAGGCGGCGGCTGACCAAGTGCAGGTCGTCGGCGTACTCGTAGCGGATGATGCGCCCGAGTTCGTCGCGTTCGGCGGTGACCTTGCCGTAGGCGTTGTAGCTGTAGGCGCGGTAGGCGCCGTTGGGCAGGGTCACTTGCAGCAGGCGGCCGACGGCGTCCCACTCGTAACGGGTCAGTGCGCCGTGGGCGTCCGTTTGGGTAATCCGGCGTCCCAGGACGGCGTAGGAAAAACGCCGCTGACTGCCGTCCGGCAGGGTTTCTTCAAGCAGTTGCCCGAGGTCGTTCCAGACGAATTGATGGCCGCTGCGGTCCGGGTAGCGGATCGTCAGCAGTCGTCCCTGCTGGTCGTAGAAATAGCGGGTGATCTGCCCGTCGGGATCGGTGACGGCGCTGATGTCACCCTGGGCATTGCGCTCGTATGTCCACGTCGCCTGCCCGCGATAACGGGCATGCAGGAAACCGTCGCGGTATTCGTAGGACGTCGGTTCATCCAGCGGCGGAATCAGCGCAATCAGCCGTCCGACTTCGTCATAGCGGTATTCGGTGAC